>JAQUTH010000021.1 GCA_028709885.1 Flavobacteriales bacterium | reverse complement strand
CTTCGTCTATGGTGGTGAGTTCGTCTTCTAAGATGATGTTAAGGAAAAGCTGTCCTCGGTAGGTTATATCCTGCGTCTGATACCCCACGAAGGCAAAACGAATAACATCTCCGTTTGATATTCCAGAGAGAGAAAATGTGCCGTCAGAAGATGAGGTAACACCTTTTGATGTTTGCCCCACTATGTAGATATTAGCACCGGGTAGAGGCTCACCCTGTGTATCCTTGACTGTTCCGGTGAGTGTTGCATTTTGGGCAAAAACGCCAATACACACCGCCGAGAGTAGTGTTAAAACAAATATTCTCATAGAGTAGTTTTTTTGAGTTAGCTGTAAAAAAATACAAAAAAACAGACGCTAAAATACTTAACGTCTGTTTTTTAACCTTATAAATTAAACCTCTGTCTTTGTTTTTACGCCAAAAGGACAAAGTACCTATCATATTATCTCATTGTAAAAATGACAGTAAGGTGCTGACCCTTTTTTCTGGTAATACATATTGTGATATTCCTGTTTTTCAGGGTAAAAAATATCCAGCGGAATGAGCCTTGTAGCTGGCTTTAACCCTTTCTCTCGTAGACGTTCCAACATTTTTTCAGCCTCGTCTTTTTGCGAAGCGGTAGTATAAAAAATAGCCGAAAGATATTGCGCTCCCTTGTCAGGACCTTGCCCGTCTGTCTGCTCTACATCATGAGTGTTGAAATACAGCCGTAGAAGCTCATCAAAAGACACCTCAGACGGGTTATACACCACACGCACTGCCTCATGATGTCCTGTCTGCCCAGTACACACCTGCTCATAAGTAGGGTCTTTTACCCAACCGCCAGCATAACCCACCTGTGAGGATATAACTCCTTTTTGTTTTGCAAACCAGTACTGTGTACCCCAAAAGCAGCCAGAAGCAAACACTACCGTCTGTAATGTATCTTTTTCATGTATCGTAATGTCTGGACGGAAAACCATAGACACGCTGTTTACACAGTGGCGGGTGTTTTTATCGGTAAGTCCTTCGCCAAGAAAGACATGACCAAGGTGTGCTCCACATTTGGCACATAGTATCTCAGTGCGCATACCGTCTGGGTCTGTTTTGCGAAGTACAGCCCCTTTTATCTCATCATCAAAGGCAGGCCATCCGCAACCAGAATTAAACTTATCTTCTGAACGGTATAGTTCTGCACCACATTTACGGCACACGTATGTGCCTTTTTCATTAAAATCATTGTATTTGCCAGTAAAAGGGCGTTCGGTGGCTTTTTCTTCCAAAACGCTCTTTTCAGCCTTGGTCAATGGGGGCATTTTTTCTTTCATAATAGTGTCTTTTTTGTTTTGAGCACACATAACCACCGATAACGAACACGCTATGATAGTTATGAGGATTAGTAGAATTTTTTTCATATCTTGTTTTTTGATGCCGTACTCATCATTCGCATACACAGAGCCAATGACTCTCCTTTCATGCAGTCTGCATTTTCTGCCAAGACAAGTAACGAAGACCAAATATCGGAATTTTTATCATCACTGTAATGAAAATGTCTCTTTCTTATAAAATCCATGCCTGAGACACCAGTGAGTGGCAAATGATGAACGCTTACAGTCGGCTCTACTGAACCAGTCATATCATATACCGCTTGAGCCTGCCCATCATTTACAAAGATAGAGCCTGCATTTTTTATCTGTTCTGCGTATTTTTCATTGTTCCTGCACGAAAGAATAACCCTCATCGCACGTAACTCATCGCACGTTTTGACCACATCTTCATCCGTAGGGCAATACACTGTACGAAGGTTCATCATCATATCTCCCCAATCATCTGGCAGAAACTTTCTAAGACTATCCATAGCAGTCATCACACATTTTATATACTTCTCACTGGTAGAAATAAGACATACATCGTGGCGATCATCGCATCCGAGAATATGCAGAATATCTGCTGCCACCCATTGCTCTGCCACTGTGTCATCTGCTACTATTATAGTAAGGTATTCTCTTTCCAATACCGTCAAATCTACTCCTTTTTTATATAGAAGTTCCTCTTGCTGGGTGGAGAAAACGCCACAAGGACACACTATTTTATCTATTTCACCTCGCTCGGCCATGTCCAACACATCCATAGCAGTACCTAAAACGTATATATCTATGGCACCTATTGCCTGTGCTAAATAAAGCATCACCGATGTATCCTCTTCCAGCAATACCGTTATATTTTTAACCCCTGCCACACGGCATGCCGCCCCTAAACGCAATAGTTGCAACGGCGTTTTTGCCCACAGACACACTTTTTCATAAGGAGAATACCTATCCAAATGGCGTGAATGTCCTATATTGGTACACACATTCACACGTGGCATTGCATGAACACTTAAAAGATGGCACAACGACTCATATGAGTTTCTCACAGCCTTGCGAAAGTCCTCACGGGCGGCAGCTACTGCCACATTGAGGGAAGTTTGGGATATTTTTTTCATTTTTTTAAATGTGCAAACAACTGAATATCTGCTATTTTCTCATTAAATATACGGTTCTTTTAATTTTTTTGAAAAAAATTTACATTTTCTTGTAACCTTTTTGCCTTTTCAGAAGTCTAATGTAATGAAAGGGGCAAGGAACAAGACCTTACCTCAGAAAAAAGAAACAAAAAATTAAAAAAATAAAACACCATGAAAAAATTTATCCTTTCTCTGACACTGATTATCACATCACTAACCACATTTGCACAAGCTGAAAACATCACAGACTCTGTACAAAAACAGCTCAAAGACGTAGAAAACGCTGCCGCAAAAGGCGACTTTCGCAAAGGCGTAAAAAGCTGCACCGAAATGCTTGCCCTCTCTGAATCTTCTTCACTCACACAAGCACAATCTACAGAACTAAAAAGCACAGCTTACTATAATATGGCATGCTTTTACTCTATGGCACAAATGGAAGAGCCAGCTGTCAATGCCTTTAAAAACGCAATAGAAAATGGTTTTATAAACTATGACAAAGCCAAAAAAGACAAAGACCTCAGTTACATACGTCATCATGACACATTTGTAGAACTGATGAAACAGCTCCACAAAAACATCAAATAAACAAACCTTATAACCATTTTTCAAAAGGCAGTGCTTTTTGTGCTGCCTTTTCTACTATTTATTAAGATTACAGATGAAAAAAATAACACTTTCTCTTGTTTTGCTATGTGTCACATTATTTACCAGCGCACAAAATCTCACAAAAGAGCATTCTGATTACTATCAAAAAATGCACTCTCAACTCATTGAACTGAGAAAGAGCAAGGATTTCAGCAAAATGATAGACCTTTCATACCAAAAAATAGGTTTCATCATTTCCCTTCCAGAGAGCGAACTCCCTGTAAAAAACAAAAAATCTGCCTTTATGGGAGAATATTATAATTTAGCTTGTTTCCTAAGCATGAACGGGCAAAAAGAAGATGCCATTGATGCCTTTGAAAATAGCGTAAACCTTGGTTACCGAAACTACAAATGGGCTACCAAAGATACAGATTTGGACTCTCTACGCACCGACGCGCGTTTTGAAAAACAAATACAAATCCTCAAAGAAAAATACGACTACACCACCCTACTGAAAAACAGTGGAGAATATCGCAAAGATACAGCCTCTTTACCTCCATTTACATATTTGGATAAAAATGCTCCAGAACTGAAAAATCTGCGCAAGACATTGAAACTTGACAGTATAGCCGGACGCGGTGATGAACTTTCCAAGATAAAAAACCTTCTTCACTACATACACACCGCAGTGCGCCATGACGGTTCTTCGTCCAATCCAAAGAGCAAAAACGCCATAGACCTCATCAACATTTGCAAAAAAGAAAACAGAGGTATCAACTGCCGAATGATGGCTACTGCATTAGCAGAGTGTTACATGGCTATGGGTATGCCTGCACGCTTTATCACTTGTTTGCCACAGGACAAAGAAGACCAAGATTGCCATGTTATAACCATTGTTTGGAGTAAAAAACTAAATAAATGGATATGGGCAGACCCTACTTTTAACGCCATGATGTATGACGACAAAGGTACCCCGCTAAACCCTCAGGAAGTGCGCGAATTGTTCATAGCAGAAAAAGACAGTTCTGTTCATATGAGTAAAGATGCCAACTGGAACGGTCAGAAAAAGGACGAAGGCGATTATTTTGACTACATGAAAAAAAATCTCTACTGGATACAGAGCCCATTTGATAATGGATATGATATAGAGACTATAAAAGAAGGAAAAGAACGTCCATACTACTTAAATCTTGTATCGGGAGATTTCAAACCATGGGCAAATGATTATCTTACACATAGTCCCGAGGTTTTCTGGGCCGCCCCAATTACCAAAAAATAAGATTATCAGTATACTTTTATAATTATTTATAGCTTTAACAAAAACCGCCACACATTCGTGTGGCGGTTTTATTTTTTATAAATACAACACTACACTTCCCCGTCAAAAAGATTTAGCAGAATGATAAATAGCACCACCAGCGTTATTCCTACATACAGATAGTCTTTTTCCAAAAGAAAAGCTACGGCTGAAAACGCTACCCTCAAAATAGGCGTACACAGCAATATGACTATTCCTAACTGTATGACCGACACAGCATTAAGAACCATAACACCATTTATCACGTCGGAAAAACTATGTAAAGCCATTTGTGAAGAGAAAGTCTGAAAATCTACCGTTTGTCCTGCATTTTGGACTATGTACATTATTCCTCCTAAAATAGCAACACCGCATGCTGTGAACACACCCACACGGAGCATTTTACCTATGAAAAGCTCCATGTCTCTCTGAGTCAATTCAATTTTTTTCATATCAAATTCTGCCTGTTAGTCCGTTATAAATCATCTCTAATGCCAACACCGATATCACAACACTAAAAAGTATGCGAAGTGGGCGCACACGCGCACGTACCAATATTTTTGAGCCGGCAAAAGCACCTATGAGTACACCAACTATTATAGGCATTGCTATCACTGGGTCTATGTAGCCACGTTGGAGATACACCACAGCACTAGCTGCTGCTGTTACTCCTATCATAAAATTACTGGTAGTGGTAGATACTTTGAATGGCACTTTCATAACTACATCCATAGCTAATACTTTAAGTGCTCCACTGCCTATGCCTAATAGTCCAGATGCCACACCTGCCACACTCATCAGAGAAAAACCACCTGCTACATTTCTCACTTTGTAGTGTTCCTCCACTCCATTTACTGGATATGAACCATTAAGTTTTAGTTTTTCAGCCCATGTACTGTCTTTTTCCTTAGCATCGCTTTGTTCATCGTGCTTTCTTATAGACATAACTGCCGAAAAAATAAGCACTACACCAAATATGACAGCCACAACGCTGGTAGGCAAATACATAGCTATCACAGCACCTACCACAGCACCTACCGTGGTGGCTATTTCCAAAAACATACCTATGCGGATATTGGTAATACCTTCACGGATGTAAGCCGCTGCCGCACCTGAGGAATTAGCTATTGAAGCTACCAAGGCAGCACCTACTGCATAGCGCATATCTACTCCAAGTCCAAGTGTGAGAAGAGGTATGACCACAACTCCTCCTCCAAGACCCGTCAAAGAGCCTAACAGTCCTGCTGCCACCGCTCCCAAAAACATCACCAAAATAAAAACAGAAACGTCCATTTTTTTGTCGTTTAAATGTTAAATATCTTCTGTGAGAAACATATCGGATTCTATCATATCTGAAAGGAAAACTCCTTTTTCGGTAACAAAAACCCTGTCATTTTCCACCTTAATGTATTGATTTTCCATGTATTTTTGAGCAATAGACACTATTCTTTTAGCGTAAACACCCCCAAAGTAAACTCTTACTCTTTCCAAAGAAATACCCTCTGCCGTGCGCAATGAAGTCATCACCAGTTCATTATGTCTATCCTTTGCACTAAGAAGTTCCTCCTGCCAATACGTCGTTTTTTCATTTACACCTGATATGTATTTTTCTACCGAAGACACGTTCCAACGGCGTTTTTTACAGTCATAAGAATGTGCAGACGCACCTATGCCAAGGTAAGGTACTCCACTCCAATAAGCACTATTATGACGTGAACGGTAGCCTTTTTTAGCAAAATTTGACACCTCATAATGCTCAAAACCTGCATTTTTGAGTTCTTGACATATTATAGTGTATTGTCTTGTGGCATCTTCCTCATCCACATTTTCAAAAGAACCTTTGCGTATCATAACATCCAAAGCGGTACCTTGCTCCACCGTAAGAGCATAAGCTGAAATATGCTTTACACCACACTCTAACGCCTTTTTTATATCGCTTCGCAAAAGTTCATCGGAGCGCGTAGGTATGCCGTATATTATATCCAACGTGGTATTGTCAAAACCTGCATCACGCAAAATATTCATAGCGTTTATAGCAGTCTGCCCACTGTGGCGACGTCCTATTTTCTTCAACACCTCATCTGAAAAACTCTGCACCCCTACCGATACTCTGTTTATACCCAACGTTTTCCACTGGCAGACTTTTTCTTCGGTTATGTCATCGGGATTTGCCTCTATTGTTATCTCAGCGTCTTTTTCCAGAGAAAAAAGCTCTCTGGTAGTGTGTAACAGTAAAGCTATTTCATCGGTAGGCAAAATAGAAGGTGTGCCTCCACCAAAATAAATGGTCTTAACCTTCTGTGGAGTCCATGCCTTGGCACGTTCAGATATTTCATCGCACATGGCACGCACTGTCTGCTGTGCATTTTTTATATTTGAAAGAGAGTAAAAATCACAATACACACACTTGCTACGACAAAAAGGTACATGAAAATACACCCCAAAACCTTGAGCGTTATAGTGTGTGGCATCAGTTTTTTCAAAGGACATTTTACTCTTCTTTTTTACCAAAATCAGAAGAATAATCTGGGTCAAAACTATTCCAGCCTCGTGCTTTTAGATCCACCACACTACCGTCGCGAAGTACCAACTGACGTGGTGTGTCTTTGGCAGTGATATGACCTATTGGAGTAAAGTTAGGGTTACCTTTTATCTTGTCATATTCAGCTATTGGCATAGTGAAAAGGAGTTCATAGTCTTCTCCGCCGCTGAGTGCCACCATGGATGAGTCAAGACTAAATTCATCTGCTGTGGTTATCATTTGAGGGTCTTTTGGTATTTTTTCCTCATATAACTGCACGCCTACATCTGACATTTGGCAGATATGAAGCACCTCAGATGATAGTCCGTCCGATATGTCTATCATGGATGTGGGATGAACGTCAAGCTGTGCCAAAAGAGGGCGTATATCTGCCCGAGCCTCTGGTTTTAGCTGACGTTCCAAAATGTACTGGTATGGTTCAAGGTCTGGCTGAGACTGAGGATTTACTTTCCACACTTCTTTTTCGCGGCGAAGGACTTGAAGTCCCATATATGCTGCGCCCAAATCTCCCGTTACCACCAGAAGGTCTCCTTCTTTGGCTCCACCACGGCGCACCTCGGTACCTTTTTCGGCATAGCCTATCACTGTTATTGAAATGATGAGCCCCTGCATGGATGATGTGGTGTCGCCTCCTACTATGTCCACTCCATAGATACGTCCTGCCAAGCGCATTCCTTCATACAGTTCCTCCATAGCCTCTACCGTAAAACGGTTGGAAATGGCAACGCTGACTAATATTTGCTCTGCCACGCCGTTCATGGCGCATATATCAGAAATGTTTTCTACTACTGCCTTGTAGCCGACGTGTTTTAGCGGGGCGTATGAAAGGTCAAAATGCACTCCTTCCACCAGCATATCGGTAGATACCAGAACGGAACGTTCCTTGGCGTCCAAAACGGCTGCGTCATCACCTATACCCATAATGGTAGAGGGGTTTTTAAGTTCTATTTCTTTGTTTAGAAGGTCTATAAGACCAAACTCCCCCACGGTAGATATAGGTGTGCGGGCACTGTCGTTTTTGTTTTCCAGCATTTTATTTTTTTTGCTAATATAACGTTTTCTCGGCGCGTTTACTGCTGAGAAAGATATTTTTTTACTTTGTTCTTTTCCCTCTGACGAGAAAAAACCTTTTTGGACTCTTGTATTTTTTTGTAACCCACAGGATGCCCATGACGAGCTATCTCATCCTCACGGTTGGCTTTTTTAATGGCGGCTAAAATGCTGTGTGTTACCGTTTTTTTCATCTGATGATTATTTTTTCAAAAGCTCTATCGCTTTTTTAGGGTCTGCGTGTTTGAATACAAAATTGCCTGCTACCAACATATCGGCTCCGGCTGTAAAAAGAGCTTTGGCGTTTTTGTCATTTACCCCTCCATCTACTTCCACTATGGCAGAAGAACCACTCTGCTGTATCATCTGATGCAACTGACGAAGTTTTTTATATGTATTTTCTATAAAAGCCTGCCCTCCGAATCCTGGGTTTACAGACATTACCAACACCAAATCAACATCTGCTATTATGTCCTCCAAGACAGATACGGGCGTTGCCGGATTGATGGATACGCCTGCTTTTGCTCCTGCGTTTTTTATCTGCTGTACCGCACGGTGAAGATGATGTGTGGCTTCGGCGTGTATGGTGAGTATGTCCGCTCCCAACTGCACAAAACTCTCCACGTATCTCTCTGGTTCCACTATCATAAGGTGTACGTCAAGCGGTTTTTTGCTATGGCGCGCTATGGCTTCTATCACCGGCATTCCAAACGATATGTTAGGTACAAAAACACCGTCCATGACGTCTATATGCAGATAATCTGCCTGCGATGCGTTGAGCATTTCTATGTCTTTTTGAAGATTGGCAAAATCTGCCGAAAGTAACGATGGAGAGATGAGCTTATTTTTCATATCCGTATTATAGTACTATTTCCGTATGAGGGCATTTACTGTCCGTGATATATGCTGGTGATGTTATGATGACTTTTTTGACTCCTGCGCGAAGGGCTGCAAAAGCATTTTCAAGTTTTGGAAGCATACCGCCTGAGACTACGCCAGACTCTTTTAAGAGGCTGTATTTTTCGGCATTGATATTAGAGATAACGCTGGTATGGTCATCAGCAGAGGAGAGAACACCATTTTTTTCAAAACAGAAAATGAGTTCTACATCTTCCAAGTTAGCCATTCCACACGCTACACTGGATGCTACAGTATCGGCATTGGTATTCAAAAGAGTGCCTTTTCCATCATGGGTTATAGCGCAGAAAACTGGTGTAAAGCCCGCATCGGTGAGTTTTTTGATGTTCCCCGCATTGACGGTATCTACATCGCCCACATAGCCATAATCCACCTTACTGCCCGAGCGTTTATGAGACAAAATAGCATTAGCATCTGCTCCTGAAAGCCCTATGGCGTTGCACCCAAGGCTTTGAAGAGTTGCCACCACATTTTTACTGATAAGACCTCCATACACCATAGTTACTACATCCAACGTAGAACGGTCTGTAACACGTCGTCCTTCTACCATGAGTGTTTCTATGCCCAGTTTTTTGGACATTTGAGTGGCTATTTTTCCTCCTCCATGGATGAGTATTTTAGAACCTTCCATGCGCGCAAAATCCTTTTCAAAACTTTCCAGTGCAGCTGAGTCATCTATGACGTTACCGCCTATTTTTATCACTTTTATCATAATGACAAAGTTAAGATTAAGTCATGGCATTACCAAAAAAAATCATTCTCCTGCCGATAGTGTTATCACTGCCACAGAATGGGCTCCACCTCGGTGCAAAACTTTAACAGCTTCGCTAACGGTAGCACCTGTGGTAAAGACATCGTCCACAACTGCCACATTTTTTCCTTTTACATCCACCGAGGGCGAAATGGAGAATATCCCTTGTGCGTTTTGCCAGCGTTTTTCTCTACTCAGATGGGCCTGTGCGTGAGTGTTTACATTTCTTTCCAATGCACATAAAACATTTCCAGCTGTGTATTTAGCTATGCCTTCACATAGGAGTTGGGACTGGTTATACCCTCTTTTTTTCTGTCTTTTCTCATGTAAAGGTATGGGTACATAGGTGTCAAAAGAGGAAAATCTATCGCTTTTAATCAATTCTTTTCCTATCTCCTGCCCTGCCCAAAGAGCCAAATCTCTACGTCCTTGATACTTAAAGGCAGATATGACTTTTCCGCTCACTCCGCCGTGCATATACACCATAAGAGCCATGGCGGTTACTTTTACTCCTGTGAGTTCTTCTACACGCATTTCCATAGGATTACAGCGTATAACTGCGTAATCTGTGTACATAACTTTTCCCATGCAGTGGTGGCATACGCTTTCTTTTGTGTTATCAAGAGGTTCTCCACATACCACACACGTGTGAGGGCTTATCACTTCCAGAATACACGAAAAGGCGGACTTGCACCAAAGGATTATTGATAAGAAAAAGTTAGACATAAAAAATTTTATCTTAATAACTGCAAATATAGTTTTTTATATTACTTTTAAGGTCTAAAATATAAACAGAAAAAAAGAAAATACTATGGCACTTAAAAACATAAACCCTACCACCACTCACGCATGGGAAGAACTGGAAAAACACATCAATGAACTGGATGAAATGTCCCTTAAAGATATATTTGAAGAGGACCCTAAACGTTTTGAAAAATATCATCTCACTCAGGGAGACATATTGGTAGATTTTTCCAAAAACCTTGTTACAGACCACACCATGAAACTTTTGTACTCATTGGCAAAAGAAGTGGATGTAAAAGATGCCATAGAAAAAATGTTCTCTGGCGACAAAATAAACCAAACCGAAGGTCGCGCTGTACTCCACACCGCACTTAGAAACAGAAAAAACACACCCGTTTTGGTAGACGGAAAAGACGTGATGCCACAGATAAACGCTGTGTTAGCCCAGATGAAGGACTTTTCTGAAAAGGTGATAAGCGGACAGTGGAAAGGCTACACCGGAAAAGAGATAACAGACGTTGTAAACATAGGCATAGGAGGTTCAGACCTCGGTCCTCTTATGGTTACAGAAGCCTTGAAACACTACCGCACCCGTCTTAATATGCACTTTGTATCTAACGTGGACGGCACTCACATGGCAGAGACTTTGAAAAACTTAGACCCCGCCACCACTATGTTTATAATAGCGTCAAAGACATTCACCACTCAGGAGACCATGACCAATGCCCACACAGCAAAAGACTGGTTTTTGAGTCACGGAGCAAAACAAAACGACGTTGCTAAACATTTTGTTGCTCTTTCAACCAATAAAAAAGATGTGGAGGCTTTTGGCATAGACGCTGCCAATATGTTTGAATTTTGGGATTGGGTAGGTGGACGCTACTCTCTGTGGTGCGCCATAGGTCTGTCAATAGCTTTGGCTGTTGGTTTTGACAATTTTGAGAAACTTTTGGATGGTGCTTATGATATGGACTGCCATTTCCGCAACACTCCTTTTGAAAAAAACATACCTGTAACACTGGCTCTTATAGGCGTGTGGTACACTAATTTCTTTGGTAGTGAAACAGAAGCTATCCTGCCTTATGACCAATATATGCACCGTTTTGCTGCTTATTTCCAACAAGGAAATATGGAGTCCAACGGTAAATCAGTAGGACGTGATGGAGAGGTTTTGGATTACCAGAGTGGTCCTATCATGTGGGGTGAGCCAGGCACAAACGGTCAGCACGCCTTTTATCAGTTGATACACCAAGGTACTAAGATGATACCTGCTGACTTTTTAGCTCCTGCGCAGACTCTTAACCCTGTGGGCGACCATCACATGAAACTCTTGTCCAATTTCTTTGCTCAGACAGAAGCTTTGGCTTTTGGTAAAACAGAAGAAGTGGTGGTGGATGAATTAGTAAAAGCTGGTAAGAGCAAAGAAGAGATAGAATTTCTTAAAGAATACAAAATATTTGACGGTAACCGCCCTACCAACTCCATACTTTTCAAACGTCTGACTCCTTTTGTTCTCGGACAGTTAATAGCTATGTACGAACACAAAATATTCACTCAGGGTATCATATGGAACGTATTTTCATTTGACCAATGGGGAGTGGAACTGGGCAAACAGTTAGCCGGACGTATTCTTCCTGAATTAAAAGAGGACGGCGCTGTTTCAAGCCATGACAGCTCCACCAATGGTCTTATCAATGCTTACAAGAAAATGAGAAAATAACATCTTAATAAATTTCTATACTAAATCACCATGACAAAAAACATTTTTAAATGCCTGCTATTGCTCACAGCAATCAGCGGCATATTCACTGCCTGCTCCAAAGGTGGAGGCGAAGAAAAAGTAGAAATACAGAAAATAACCATCAACAACACTATTGGAGCTTCCATTTCTGTTGGAGAACAGTTAAAACTTGATATTTCTACACTACCAACAGGCATAACTGAGCCTTACACGTTGGAGTTTACCTCATCTGACAAGACCGTAGCTACTGTTTCTTCTGCTGGTCTTGTAAGCGGTAAAGGTGGTGGTAGTGCCACTATTACTGTTACGGTAAAAGAAAAAAGCACTATTTCAGCTACATACAGCGTTACAGTTAAGCCTATTTACACGGCTCCTGAGAACAAAAATTTCGTTCAGGTAGGTTATTTCCCATATTACCGCACCCTGACAGCTGAATACATACCAGATGCTTCACTTAAAATGCTTGATGTGGCTTGTTATGCTTTTGCTCACATAGACGAAAACACTCTTCTGCCTGTGGTTCAACAGCCTTCAAAACTAAGTGCTTTTGTTACACGTTGCCATGCTTTGGGTGTCAAGATACTCATTTCGTTCAGTGGTTCACGTGCTTTGTATGTAAAAATGGCAGCAGACAAAACTCTTAGAGACAAATTTGCCGATGCCACTATCAAAATAGTTAAAGACTATAATCTGGACGGTATAGACAACGACTGGGAATACCCAAGCACCACTGATGGCAGTGCTAATGGCAATCTTGAACTGATGAAACGCCTTAGCTCTTACTGCCATGACCCTGCTGAAAACAAACTTCTCACCATGGCTATAACTTGTGCCATATACAAAGGTGGATATAGCGAGGGAATATTAGACCAACTGCATCAATATGTGGACTGGTACAATGTGATGATTTACGGATGGGCAGCTGGTGAGAGTGAAATAGGAAAATATCCTACCGTGTGGTCAAAACTTGAAATGAGCTATGATTACTGGATAACTGTCCGCAAAATGCCTACTTACAAATTTGTAACAGGTATAGGTTGCTACGGTAACCCTTCTGGTATTTCCAATACCAATCGTACACTCTCTTATGCTGGCATAGTAAACCAAGGCAATGCCAAAGGAGTGGATTATTCTCAGGTAAATGAGGCAACGGTAGAGTCTTCTTCATATCCAGGACAACCTTTTACCATATATTATGACGGGCAACCTCTGGTAAAAGAAAAAACCACATGGAGCATGACTCGTAAACTTGGAGGTATGATGTACTGGGAAGTATCTCAGGATAAACATGATGACAAAAGCCTTATAAAAGCATCAAACGATGCTCAGGGGCGTAATTACAGATAATATTTTACTATAAAAAGGAAAAAGGGGGCTTGTCCTCCTTTTTTTAAACTATAAATATATACTATAAAACTCATCACGATGAAAAAAACTGCCCTTTTACTCATATCATTATTTTTAGCCACATCTGTCTTTTCGCAGATAAAAGCTCCGCAAAACACACATTTTCAGGTAGTAGGCTATATACCAGGGTATAGAGATGTTTCAGTAATTACAGACAGTGCAATAAGCCGTCTGACAGTGGCTTGTTATGCCTTTGCTACGATAGATAGCACCGGACACCCACGCATAGCAAATGAAAAACAGCTAAAAACATTTACCAAAAGAGCGCATAAACTTGGCGTAAAAGTAATGCTTTCATTCAACGGCAAACACGCCATTTTTACCCGCTTTATATCAAAAGACTCCACACGTAAAGTATTTGTAGATGACATTTGGAAAGTAGTAAAAAAATATCGTTTGGACGGTGTGGACAATGACTGGGAGTTTCCTCGTTCTACCGATGCAAGTGCAGAGGCTAACCTGAAAATGATGAAGGACTTTTCTACTCTGTGCCGTAGTGGCAAAAAACAATATCTTCTCACCATGGCTATAACCAGCGGCACACTACAAGGTAACCGCACCGAAGCTCTAACAGATGAACTTTTTGACCTTGTGGACTGGTTCAACGTAATGGTTTACGGTGATTTTTCAGAAACTCGCCCTGGTAGAGCGCACAGTACTTTTACACATCTTGAAAATAGTTACAATTATTGGATAAAACAAAGGCATATGCCTACTCACAAATACGTGGTAGGACTTCCTGTGTACGGGCTGGCTTCTGGCCTGCCAAAGAAATACACATCTGCTTCGTACGCATCTATATTAAGAGTGAATGGCACGTCATATTCTACGGTAGATACAGCATACATGACATCAAAGAATTTTCCTGAGCCATATATAGTGTATTATAACGGTCTGCCTACAATAGAAAAAAAGGTGCGTTTTACCTTAGAAAATGACCTCGGAGGCATAATGTTCTGGGAGGTAAGCCAAGATACAAATGACCAATTTTCCATAATAAAACACTCTGTGGAGTTAATAAACCATCTGCAATAATGAAAAAAACTGCTTTTTTACTCATAACATTGCTTTTAACTACGTCTGTCTTTTCGCAGATAAAAGCTCCGCAAAACACACATTTTCAGATAGTAGGCTATGTCCCTTCGTATAAAAACATAGACGCTATTCCTGACCACTCTCTACAACGCCTAACGGTAGCTTGTTACGCTTTTGCATCAATAGACAGCACCGGAATACTTAAAGTTAGAGACGAAAAACAGCTGAAAAAATTTGCCAAAAGAGCGCATAAATTGGGTATAAAAGCCGTTCTTTCTTTTAATGGCAGTCATAGATACTATGCCAAAATGGTATCTTCGGCTCAGTCTCGTGCACGTTTTATAGAAAGCGCGTGGAGGCTGGTAAAAAAATACCGTCTTGACGGGCTGGATAACGACTGGGAATACCCGCTCGGTTCGGACGGTTCAGGACTGGGCAATCTTGAACTGATGAAAGAATTTTCATCTCTGTGCCATGGAGGCAAAAAACAATACTTACTAACAGCCGCCATAACTCCTGGCAAATATGTCGGGAATGCTACCGCTGGACTTCCAGATGAAATTTTTGATTATTTGGACTGGGTAAATGTTATGGTGTATGATGATTACTCCGAGGTAAAAGAAGGTATGCACCACAGCACTTATGAACTGATGTTGGAAAGTATGGATTACTGGGTGGGTGTACGTGGAGTTACTCTAAATAAAATGGTGATAGGCATGCCTGCGTATGGTGTCCCTTCGGGCATACGGCGCAGTGGTAACACCAGAGATTACAACGGCATAATACGCGCTGGTGGTAGTGTCATGGGCGATGTGGCTATGATTTCCAGCTTTTCTCATCCTGAGCCTTACCCTATTTACTACAACGGCATAAAGACCATAAAAGACAAGACCAAATATTGTGTTGGTAACTCTTTGGGTGGCATCATGTTTTGGGAAGTAGCTGGCGACCGTCATGATGACCTTTCTCTCATAGGTGCGGCAGTGGAGGAAATTCCAAATGATATACTGCCTGCAAACCCTAAAAACAAACACAAAAAATGATAGATTCCTCTCTTTTGAACACCCCTGAACAGCAATGTCAGTGGATACAGTCCACCTTTATAGACCAAAGCGAAAAACTGATAGAATGTGGTTTTACTCTGGTGGCGTATATGGTCATAGGGCAAGGGGTTGAGACCATGGGGGCTTTTTTAGACAAAAAACCGTTCAAGGCAAAAGGTCAGTCGGTAGAGCGTTTTTCTTTGGCACTGAAAAAGATGTTCCCTGCGCGGTACAGCGAATTTAACAACCGTGATTTTTTGTACCGAAACCTGCGCAGTAACCTCACTCATCTGTCTGTGGGTAGTCCTTATCTTTTTTTAGGAACTGAAAAAGACGGAGTAAAACATCTGTGGGTGGAAAATAAAAAGACATCATTGGTATTGGAACGTCTTTTTGCAGATTACAAAAAAGCATGGCAAGATATCATCACCATGATAAACGAAGGCAAACTGAAAATAAAACCTCTGGTAAAAGAATAATTTAACACTATATAATAATGAAGAAAATATTTTTATCCTTAGCCACACTCTTTATCTCGCTGAGTGCCATGGCACAAAATGAGCAGGTAAAAGACACCATAGTCTATACCGATGCTTTGAAATTTCCTGTGATAGGGCAAATAACCCGTCAAGGGTTTGAAGACCCATATGACCGCTTGCCTTTGGTACTGAAAGACTCCATAAGAAAAGAACTATGGGATTTGGGAAAAAACTCATCGGGCGTGGCAGTGCGTTTTCGCAGTGATTCAAAACGCATAATGCTACGCTGGACTGTTCTTAACAATATGTGGATGAACCACATGGCACCAGCCGGAATAAAAGGTCTTGACCTTTATGCACTTGAAAACGGCAAATGGACATTTGTAGGCAGTGGACGTCCAGGACTTTCCAAAGGAACATTCACATCCCGTGCCATAGACAACACCGACGGCAGTATGCGCGAATATATGCTCTATATGTCTCTGTATGACTGCACCACAAAAGTGGAAATAGGAACATACAGCCAGAGTGCAATAGACCAACCTCTTGTAAACCTCCCTGTAAGAGAAAAACCAGTAGTGGTGTACGGCACCAGCATAACACAAGGCGGATGTGCCAGCCGTTCTGGTATGTCATACACATCTATATTGGAACGCTGGACAAACAGAGAATTTATCAACCTCGGTTTTTCTGGTAACGGACGTTTGGACTATGAGATAGCACGTCTTATGGCTCAAGCGGATGCTTCACTTTACATTATGGACAATATGGCAAACTGTTCCACCGCACAGCTGGACCGTTTGATTCCTTTTGTGAAAATACTACGCGAAAAACACCCAGACACGCCTATACTACTCCTTGGCAATGCTCACTACACTTACCGCGCTTTTGACACTGTAACAGAAAAAATGGTAGGTGAGAAAAACGCTCGTCTGGTAGAACTGTACAAAGAACTGAAAAAGACAGACAAGAACATTTACTACATGGATGCCGAAAAAATGATAGGTACAGACGAAGAAGGAACTGTGGATGGCACTCACTTTACCAACCTCGGTTTTATGCGTATGTCAGAGGCTTTGTACCCTACGGTGGATAAACTAATAAAGAAAAGCACTAAATAACACCTTTTCAATTCTTTTAAAGGCGGGACTTGAAAAGTCCCGCCTTTTTTATGCAAAAATGTCAAAAACAATGACACATTTTACACCTTGTAATAGTAAAAATGACAAAGTGTCATAAAAAATATGACATAAACCTTTTGGCACAGAAATTGAAATAATATAGGCAAACGAAAAAAAGAATAATAACCAAAAAGATAAAAACAATGAGCAACAAAATCATAGGCATTGACCTTGGTACTACCAACTCAGTAGTATCTGTAATGGAAGGTAACGAACCTACCGTTATTACTAACTCCGAAGGCAAACGCACAACTCCTTCGGTAATATCATTTGATAAAAACGGAGAGCGTAAAATAGGAGACCCTGCAAAACGTCAAGCCGTAAACAACCCTACTGGCACTGTTTACTCTATAAAACGTTTCATGGGTGAAAAATACAGCGAAGTGGAAAATGAGGCTAAAAATATGCCTTACAAGATAAACAAAGGAGCTAATGATACTCCACGTGTAGAACTTAACGGACGCGAATATTCTCCACAGGAACTCTCTGCTATGGTTCTTCAAAAGATGAAACAGACAGCCGAAGATTACTTAGGAGAAAAAGTTGACCGTGCTGTTATTACCGTTCCTGCATATTTTAGCGACTCTCAACGTCAGGCTACCAAAGAAGCTGGTGAGATAGCCGGTCTTAAAGTAGAACGTATCATCAACGAACCTACCGCAGCTGCATTGGCTTATGGACTTGACAAAAACGCACAAGACAAGAAAATAGCCGTTTACGACCTTGGTGGTGGTACATACGATATCTCTATCTTGGAACTTGGCGATGGCGTGTTTGAAGTTTTGGCTACCAACGGCGATACTCACCTTGGTGGTGATGACTTTGACAATGCAGTTATAAACTGGATCGTTTCAGAATTTGAAAAACAAGAAGGTGTCAATCTTAAAAACGACCCTCAGGCTATGCAACGTATCCGTGAAGCTGCCGAAAAAGCCAAAATAGAACTTTCTTCTTCTTCACAGACAGAAATCAATTTACCTTACATAACAGCTACTGCCACTGGTCCTAAACACTTGGTAATGACTCTTACATTGGCTCAGTTTGAAAAATTGACAGATGATTTGGTAAATCGCACCATCAAACCTATGGAAGAGGCATTGGCAAAAGCTGGTCTTAAAAAAGAAGATATAGACGAAGTAATATTGGTGGGTGGTTCTACTCGTATTCCACGTGTCCAATCTACCGTAGAGAACTTCTTTGGCAAAAAACCTTCAAAGAACGTAAACCCTGACGAGGTAGTAGCCGTTGGTGCCGCTATACAAGGCGGTGTCCTTACCGGAGACCACGAAGCACTGAAAGATATTCTTCTTTTGGATGTTACTCCTCTTTCTTTGGGTATAGAAACCATGGGTGGAGTATTTACCAAACTTATAGACGCCAACACCACTATCCCTACCAAAAAGTCTGAGACTTTCTCTACCGCTTCTGATAACCAACCTTCTGTGGACATCCACGTTCTACAAGGCGAGCGTCCTATGGCAAAAGACAACAAGACAATAGGCAAATTCTTCCTTGAAGGAATAGCTCCTGCACCTCGTGGCATTCCTCAGATAGAAGTAGAGTTTGATATAGATGCCAACGGTATCATTCACGTTACAGCCAAAGACAAGGCTACTGGTGCTACCAAAGATATCCGTATAGAGGCTTCATCTGGTCTATCAAAAGAAGAAATAGAGCGTATGAAAAAAGAAGCTGAAATGCACGCCGACGAAGACAAAAAACTCCGCGAGAAAGCAGACAAAGTGAACATGGCTGACTCTATGATATTCCAGACTGAAAAACAGCTCAAAGAATGGGGCGATAAAGTTTCACAAGACCTTCGCGATAACATCAACAAAGCTCTTGATGCCTTGAAAGCTTCTCACAAGTCTGAGGATTTGACTCAGATAGACAAAGACATAGAGGCTCTTAACGCTGCTCTACAAAAAGCTGGCGAAGAAATTTACAAGAACCAACAGGCTGCCGATACTCAACAGGCTCAGCAAGCACAAGGTGGTGCTTCCAATGCTTCTTCTTCTGAGGCTCCAAAAGGAGACAATGTTCAAGATGTAGATTTTGAAGAGGTCAAATGAGGTAAATAAACAGAAATAGTCAAACGACTACCAAAAATAGAAATGGAGTGTAACTCAACAAGTTACGCTCCATTATTTTTTTAACATTTTCTACTGGATACTCGTTTTTTGCTAAAAAATGCGTTATTTTTGTACCGAATTTGTACCAGAACAAAAGTGTAGGAAAGGATGAACAACTTGATATAACTGCGAGGAAATATAAGTAAAACAAAAAATCGATAAAAATATGCCGAGTGCTAAGTACAAAATTGAAAGACGCTGTGAAGTGGACTTTCCAACGGTAACTTCAGACGAAGTTAAGCAACTTTTTTGTAATTATCAATAGTTTTAATGTTGTTCCAAAATTCATCGATTGTTAGGTTCCCCAGAGCCGAGTGTCTGCGAACCTTGTTATACCAACATTCTATATATTCAAAAATCTCTAACTCCATTTCAGATGCAGTCAGCAATTTGCATCCATACACCAATTCGCATTTTAGGCTCTTGAAGAAACTTTCAGCCACAGCATTGTC
>JAQUTH010000020.1 GCA_028709885.1 Flavobacteriales bacterium | reverse complement strand
AGCTTCGCGATGGAGACAAAAAGAAATATATGGGTAAAGGCGTTCTTAAAGCCGTTGCTAACGTAAATGACAAGATAGCTCCTGAGCTTATTGGTTGCGACGTATTTGACCAAGTGGCTTTGGACAAGGCTATGATAGCATTGGACGGAACACCTAACAAGAAAAACCTTGGCGCAAACGCTATTTTGGGCGTATCATTGGCTGCTGCAAAAGCTGCTGCTGATGAGCTTGGTATGCCTCTTTACCGTTACGTAGGTGGAACAAACGCAAAAGTTCTTCCAGTACCTATGATGAACATCGTAAACGGAGGTTCTCACTCTGACGCTCCTATCGCATTCCAAGAGTTTATGATACAGCCAGTAAAAGCTGATTCATTTGCTACTGCTATCCGCATGGGTGCTGAGATTTTCCACAATCTTAAAAAACTTCTTCATGACCGCAATCTTTCTACCGCAGTAGGTGATGAGGGTGGTTTTGCTCCTACATTCAAAGGAACAGAAGATGCCATAGAAACTATAATCAAAGCTATTGAAGCTGCTGGATACAAACCAGGAGAAGAAGTTACTTTGGCTATGGACTGCGCATCATCTGAATTCTATGAGGACGGAGTATATGACTATACAAAATTTGAAGGAGCAAAAGGTGCAAAACGCACTTCTGCTGAGCAAGCTCAATACCTTGCTGATTTGGTAGCCAAATACCCAATCATGTCAATAGAAGACGGTATGGACGAAAATGACTGGGAAGGATGGAAACTCCTAACCGAGAAAATCGGCGACCGTTGCCAGTTGGTAGGTGATGACCTATTCGTAACTAACGTAGAACGTCTTGGAAACGGTATCAAGAAAGGCATAGCAAACTCACTTTTGGTAAAAGTAAACCAGATAGGTTCTCTTACAGAAGCAATAGACGCTGTTGAAATGGCACAACGTGCAGGTTACACTACCGTTATGAGCCACCGTTCAGGAGAGTCTGAGGACGCTACAATAGCTGACCTTGCTGTCGCTCTTAATTGCGGACAGATAAAAACAGGTTCTGCATCACGTTCAGACCGTATGGCAAAATACAACCAACTTCTTCGTATAGAAGAACAGCTTGGAAACGCAGCTGTATATCCACAGTTCGGTGCATTCAAAGTAAACTTCCAATACAAACCTGCTAAAAAAGCAGCATCTAAAAAGTAATACATAATATTGCTATATAAAAACGCCTGCCACGAAAGTGGCAGGCGTTTTGTTTTAAACTTTTTTTTCAGAAACAGCCACGAAAAACAAAACACGAAAAAATGAAAGAGTTACAACTTTTTTTCTAAATGTGTGAAAGAGAGAGAAAAAAGATTTGTTTTTCAAGAATAAAATACTACCTTTGCAACCCATAATATAAAGTGAAAAGACTACATGGGAATATTGTGTCTATGTGGTTCGTACTCAGATAATTATATATGGCTATGTTTTTTATTTAGCGGATAGCAGAAGCAAAAAAACTCTAAAAAGCTGAGAAAAAAACAGAAAGAGAGTGAAAAAAACACTCTCTGGAAGAAAAAAAATGAAAAAAGTTGAACAATAACAAATAAACAATTTTTAAGTAGCAAACAAATGCCAACTATTCAACAATTAGTAAGAAAAGGAAGAGCCACACTCGCCAAGAAGAGTAAATCGGCTGCTTTGGATTCTTGTCCACAAAGACGCGGCGTATGTACCCGTGTTTACACCACTACACCTAAAAAGCCAAACTCAGCGATGCGTAAAGTAGCGCGTGTACGTTTGACAAATGGTAATGAGGTAAACGCATACATCGGCGGTGAGGGACATAACCTCCAAGAGCACTCGATAGTATTGGTACGTGGCGGAAGGGTTAAGGATTTGCCAGGTGTACGTTATCACATCGTTCGCGGTGCGTTAGATACAGCAGGCGTAAACGGTCGTAAACAGCGTCGTTCAAAATACGGAGCTAAACGTCCAAAACCAGGACAGGCTGCAGCCGACACTAAAAAGAAAAAGTAATCCTTAATCATTCACATTAAACAACATTAAAAAGAAATGAGAAAAGCAAGAGCTAAAAAAAGAGTTCTTCTTCCCGATCCTAAGTTTAACGACACGCTGGTAACACGTTTCGTTAACAACCTAATGTGGGATGGTAAGAAAAGCACTGCTTTGGAGGTTTTTTATGATGCACTTGACATCGTAGCCGACAAATCTAAAGATGCTGAAAAGACTTCATTGGAAATATGGAAAGACGCTCTTTCCAATGTAATGCCTCACGTGGAAGTACGCTCACGCCGTGTAGGTGGTGCAACATTCCAAATACCTATGCAGATACGCCCAGACCGCAAAGTGTCTATGGCTATCAAATGGCTTATCAAATACGCACGTCTTCGCAATGAGAAGACAATGGCACTTAAACTTGCTTCTGAGATACTTGCAGCATCAAAAGAAGAAGGAGCAGCTGTTAAAAAACGTATGGATACACACAAGATGGCAGAGGCAAACAAAGCATTCTCGCATTTTAGATTCTAAACCTCAGAAAATTAAAGCAAAATGGCAAAAAGAGATTTACACTATACGAGAAATATTGGTATCATGGCTCATATTGATGCCGGAAAGACCACTACCAGTGAGCGAATCCTGTACTACACAGGTATCACTCACAAAATAGGTGAGGTACACGACGGAGCCGCTACCATGGACTGGATGGCCCAGGAGCAGGAGCGTGGTATCACCATCACTTCGGCAGCTACCACAGTGTTCTGGAACTATCCAACACACCAAGGTCAGGTTTTGCCAAATACCAAAAAGTATAAAATCAACTTGATAGATACCCCAGGACACGTTGACTTTACCGTAGAGGTAGAACGTTCACTTCGTATCTTGGACGGTGCAGTAGCATTGTTCTGTGCAGTAGGCGGTGTAGAACCACAGTCTGAAACTGTATGGCGTCAGGCTACTAAATATAATGTACCACGTATCGGTTTCGTAAATAAAATGGACCGTAGCGGTGCAGACTTCTTCAACGTTGTAAAACAAGTAAAAGAACGTTTAGGCGCAAACCCTGTGCCTCTTCAAGTGCCAATAGGCTCTGAGGCTGATTTCAAAGGTGTAGTAGACCTTTTGGATATGCAGGGTATCATTTGGAACGAGGAAGACAAAGGTATGACATACCAAATAGTTCCTATTCCAGAAGACCTAAAAGAAGAGTGCGAAAAATGGCGTCATCACCTATTGGAATCAGTAGCTGAGACATCAGAAGAGCTTATGGACAAATACTTCACAGACCCTGATTCTATCACTCGTGAAGATTTGTTGGCAGGTATCCGTACCGCTACCATAAACATGACTATCACTCCAATGCTTTGCGGTTCTTCATTTAAGAACAAAGGTGTACAGACTATGTTGGACGCAGTTATGGCTTATTTGCCTTCTCCTGCTGACATAGAAGCTATCAAAGGTGTAAACCCTGAAACTGATCAGGAAGTTCTTCGTCATCCAGACCCAGACCAACCAATGGCAGCACTTGCATTCAAGATAGCAACAGACCCATTCGTAGGTCGTTTGTGCTTCTTCCGTATGTACTCTGGTAAATTGGACGCTGGTTCTTATGTTTACAACCCACGTACATCTAAAAAAGAGCGTATATCTCGTATCTTCCAAATGCACTCAAAAGAACAGAAACCTATCGATACTATTGAGGCTGGTGATATAGGTGCAGGAGTAGGATTTAAGGATATCCGCACAGGTGATACACTTTGTGATGAAAAGAACCCTATCGTTCTTGAATCTATGACATTCCCTGAGCCAGTGATAGGTATCTCCATAGAGCCTAAAACACAGGCTGACCTTGATAAATTGGGTGTAGGACTTGCAAAACTTGCAGAGGAAGACCCAACATTCCGCGTACACACAGACGAGGTATCAGGACAGACTATCATCTCTGGTATGGGTGAGCTTCACCTTGAAATCATCGTTGACCGTCTAAAACGTGAATTTAGCGTAGAGGTAAACGAAGGACAACCACAGGTGGCATACAAAGAGGCTATCACAGGTGTTGTAGAACACCGTGAGGTATATAAGAAACAAACAGGTGGTCGTGGTAAATTCGCAGATGTTGTGTTCCGTATGGAGCCTAACAGCGAAGGCAAATCAGGACTTGAATTTGTATCTGAGATAAAAGGTGGTAACATTCCTAAGGAGTTCGTTCCATCCATAGAAAAAGGATTCAAAGAGGCAATAGGCGCAGGACCATTAGCAGGTTATGAGCTTCAAGGAATGAAGATAACAGTGTTGGACGGTTCGTTCCACCCTGTGGACTCAGACCAGTTGTCATTTGAGTTAGCAGCAAAACTTGGTTATAAGGAAGCTGCATCAAAAGCAAAACCAGTTCTTTTGGAACCTATCATGAAATTGGAGGTAACAACACCAGAAGAAAGTATGGGTGATGTAATAGGAGACCTTAACCGTCGTCGTGGTATCATCAAAGGTACAGACAACCGTGCAGGAGCTACCGTAGTAAAAGCTGACGTTCCACTGTCTGAAATGTTCGGATATGTAACATCGCTTCGTACACTTACATCTGGACGTGCTACTTCATCCATGGAGTTCTCTCACTATTCAGAAGTACCTCGCAGCCTTGCAGAGGAAGTAATAGCCAAGTCAAAGAAATAATAGAATAGATTAAGACGAAATAAATACAATGAGTCAAAAAATTCGCATCAAGCTCAAGTCTTATGACCACAATCTGGTAGACAAATCTGCCGAGAAAATAGTCAAGACGGTAAAATCTACCGGAGCAGTAGTCAATGGTCCTATACCACTGCCTACTCAGAAAAAGATTTTCACAGTACTACGTTCGCCACACGTGAACAAAAAAGCTCGTGAGCAGTTCCAAGTATGTTCATACAAACGCCTACTTGACATATACAGCTCATCTTCAAAAACCATTGACGCTCTTATGAAATTGGAGTTGCCAAGCGGAGTAGAAGTAGAGATAAAAGTGTAGTTAACAGTAAAAACACTAACGGATATCTTCCCCTGCTTAGGTAGGTAGGGGAAGCGATGTCCATAATATTAATATTTGTCCAATAATTAAAACCACAAAATGTCTGGATTAATTGGTAAAAAAATTGGTATGACCAGCATCTATGACGAAGGCGGGAAAAACATTCCTTGCACAGTAATAGAATGCGGTCCATGTGTAGTAACACAGGTCAGAACCACACAAGTTGACGGCTATGATGCCCTTCAGCTTGGTTTCGATGACAAAAAAGAAAAGAACGTAACCAAGGCACTCAGTGGACACTTCAAAAAAGCAGGTACAACCCCAAAAGCGAAAGTCGTAGAATTCAAAGAATTTGAAGGCGAGCACAAATTGGGCGACGTTTTGAACGCCGATGTATTTGCAGAAGGAGAGTTCGTTGACGTAGTCGGAACCTCAAAAGGTAGAGGCTTCCAAGGTGTAGTTAAACGTCATGGATTTGGTGGTGTAGGACAAGCAACTCACGGTCAGCACAACCGTCTTCGCAAACCAGGTTCAATAGGAGCCTGCTCTTACCCTGCAAAAGTATTCAAAGGAATGCGTATGGCAGGACGTATGGGCGGAGACACAGTTAAGGTTAAGAACCTCCGTGTGCTTAAAGTAGAAGCAGATAAAAACCTGCTGGTAGTAAAAGGATGCGTTCCGGGCGCAAAGAACTCATATTTAATTATTGAAAAGTAATGGAAATAGCAGTATTAGACATAACAGGAAAATCTACCGGACGCACAGTCGTACTCGATGATTCGATATTTGCTATCGAGCCTAATGAGCACGCAGTATGGTTGGACGTAAAACAATATCTTGCCAATAAACGTCAAGGTACACATGCCTCTAAACACAGAGGGATAGTATCTGGTAGTACACGTAAACTTAAAAAACAAAAAGGAACAGGTGGTGCACGTGCAGGTAGCATCAAGAGTCCAGTAATGCGCGGCGGTGGTCGTGTTTTCGGACCAGAACCACGTGATTATTCCTTCAAGCTGAACAAAAAGCTAAAAAGATTGGCTCGTCGTTCTGTTTTGTCTCAGAAGGTTTCTGAACAAAACATGCTTGTTATTGAGGATTTTACGTTAAATACGCCAAAAACCAAAGAATTTATTAACATAATTGATGCTTTGGGATTAAATTCTAAAAAATCATTGTTTGTTACGGCAACCGGCGATAAAAACGTATATTTGTCATCACGAAATTTACAGTCAGCTTCGGTTGTGCCTTGCACAGAATTAAACACTTACGCTATTATCAACGCTAAGGCTTTGGTAGTATGTGAGGGTGCTTTGGAGCAAATACAGAACAACTTAAGCAAATAACGCAAGATGGATATATTAATAAGACCACTTATCACAGAAAAGATGACCGCTATCACAGATAAAAGCGGCCGTTACGGTTTTATTGTAACTCCTGATGCCACTAAGGACCAGATTAAAGCTGCCATAGAGAAGGTATACAACGTTACAGTAATTAGCGTAAACACCATTCGTTATGCCGGAAAAGCACGTAGCCGTTACACAAAGGCTGGTGTTGTTTCTGGACGTACCAATGCGTTTAAGAAAGCAATTGTAAAAATTGCTGATGGACAAGTAATTGATTTTTACAACAATATCTAATAAGAAGATATGTCAGTTAGAAAATTTAAACCATCGACTCCTGGCCAACGCCACAAAGTGATAAACGGCTTTGACGCTATCACAGTGAGCAATCAGCCTGAAAAGAGTCTTTTGGATACAAAGAAAAGATCGGGTGGACGCAACAACTCCGGAAAAATGACAATGCGTCAAATAGGTGGCGGACATAAACAACGCTACCGTATCATAGATTTCAAACGTAACAAATTTGGAATCCCTGCTACAGTAAAAACCATAGAGTATGACCCTAACCGTACAGCATTTATAGCATTGCTATCTTATGCAGACGGAGAGAAGAGATACATAATTGCTCCTGCTGGACTTCAAGTAGGACAAACAGTAGTTTCAGGTCAGGGCGCGGCTCCTGAGGTAGGAAACGCTCTTTTCCTTAGCGAAATACCATTGGGTACTATCATCAGTTGTATCGAACTACGCCCAGAACAGGGTGCCGTTATAGCTCGTTCAGCTGGAACATATGCTCAGTTGGCTGCTCGTGAGGGTAAATACGCTACTATTAAACTTCCTTCGGGAGAGACACGTATGATACTGGTAACATGTATGGCTACTGTTGGTATAGTATCAAACTCAGACCATCAGCTTGAATCATCTGGTAAAGCTGGACGTTCACGTTGGTTGGGTCGTCGTCCTCGCGTTCGTGCTGTTGTGATGAACCCTGTGGATCACCCTATGGGTGGTGGTGAAGGACGTGCATCTGGTGGACACCCACGTACACGTAAGGGTATCCCTGCTAAGGGCTACAAGACACGCTCCCTTACAAAGGCAAGTAATAAGTACATTGTAGAACGAAGAAAGAAATAGACTATGGCACGTTCATTAAAAAAAGGACCGTTTATCCACTATAAACTGGAAAAAAAGGTGCTGGCAAATGTTGAAGCTAACAAGAAAACTGTTATCAAAACATGGTCGCGCGCATCTATGATATCACCAGATTTCGTAGGACAGACTATCGCGGTACACAACGGAAAATCTTTTATCCCAGTGTACGTAACTGAAAACATGGTAGGACACAAATTGGGTGAGTTTTCACTAACTCGCAATTTCCGTGGTCATGCCGGTGCAAAGGATAAAGGTAAACGTTAATCAGTAGGTTAAAACAAAATGGGAATTCGAAAGAAACAAAGAGCAGAAGCTCTAAAAACAGCGAAAAAACAGGTTGCCTACGCTAAGCTAAACGACTGCCCTATATCTCCTCGTAAGATGAGATTGGTAGCAGATTTGGTACGTGGTGTGGAGGTAAACAAAGCACTTCAATTACTAAAATTCAACACAAAACACGCTTCTATCAACCTTGAAAAGTTAGTGCTTTCAGCAGTTGCTAACTGGCAAGCAAAGAACGAAGGTGTAAGCATAGAAGAAGCCAATCTATTTATCAAAGAGATAAGCGTAGACGGCGGAGCTATGTTGAAAAGACTTCGTCCAGCGCCACAAGGTCGCGGACATCGCATACGCAAACGTTCAAACCACGTTACCGTAATATTGGGAAGTACTATTAATCAACCAACAGAAGAAACTAAATAAGCAATGGGACAGAAGACAAATCCAATAGGCAACCGTTTAGGAATCATAAGAGGTTGGGAATCTAACTGGTACGGTGGCAATGATTACGGTGATAAAATAGCAGAAGACGCTAAGATACGTAAATATCTTGATGTTCGTCTTGCAAAAGCTAGCGTATCACGTATAGTTATAGAGCGTACACTTAAACTTGTTACAGTTACCGTACTTACCGCCCGTCCGGGTATCATCATCGGTAAAGGTGGTCAAGAAGTTGACAAAATCAAAGAGGAGCTTAAAAAACTCACTGGCAAAGAAGTTCAGATAAACATATTTGAAATCAAAAAACCAGAGTTGGATGCTAATTTGGTAGCAAATAGCATAGCTCGTCAGGTTGAAAGCCGTATATCTTACCGTCGTGCCATCAAGATGGCCATAGCATCATCAATGCGTATGAATGCAGAAGGTATTAAGGTTATGGCATCTGGTCGTTTGAACGGAGCTGAGATAGCACGTAGCGAAACCGTCAAAGAGGGACGCATACCACTGTCTACATTCCGTGCAGACATAGACTATGCACTTGCAGAAGCTCACACTACTTATGGTCGTATAGGCTTTAAGGTGTGGATTATGCGTGGTGATGTCTATGGCAAACGCGACCTTTCTCCTAATTTTTCTGCACAGGGTGCATCTGCACAAGGTGGAGCTAACGGTTCAGACCGTCGCGGTGAACGTGGCGCAGGACGTGGCGATAGAAAAGACCGTGGAGAACGTCGTGGAGGTTCAGACCGCAACAAGAAAGCAAAGAAATAATAATCAGGGCAAAATAAAGTAAAAATGTTACAGCCTAAAAGAACAAAGTTCCGTAAAGTCCAGAAAGCGAAGATGAAAGGATTGGCCCACAGAGGTCATGTTCTATCATTTGGTACTTTCGGTTTGAAGACACTTGAAGAAAAATGGATTACTGCACGCCAAATAGAGGCTGCACGTATTGCCGCAACACGTTACATGAAACGTGAAGGTCAACTATGGATACGTATATTTCCCGATAAGCCAATTACTCAAAAACCTGCCGAAGTTCGTCAAGGTAAAGGTAAAGGTAACGTTGAATACTGGGCAGCAGTAGTGCTTCCTGGACGTATCATGTTTGAGATAGCAGGGGTATCAGAGGAAATAGCAAAAGAAGCTCTTCGTTTGGCAGGACAAAAATTGCCAATCAAGACTAAATTTGTAGTAGCCCGTGATTTCGTTGAAGCTTAATAAAATTACCAAATGAAACAATCAGTAATAAAAGAGCTGTCAATAGCTGAACTGCAAGAAAAGCTCGCAGAAGAAAAGATGAAACTCACTGAGCAACGTCTAAATCACGCGATAACACCATTGGAGAACCCTATGGAAATACGTAAAGCGCGTAAAACAGTAGCTCGTCTTGCAACTGAGCTTACAAAAAGAGAACTTCAAAAGTAGAATCAGCTGAAGATGGAAACAAGAAATTTAAGAAAAGAGCGTATAGGTGTAGTTACTTCCAACAAGATGGACAAATCCATCGTCGTTGCAGAGGTTAACCGAATGAAACACTCTATGTATGGTAAATTCCTCATCAAAACGAAGAAATACTATGCACACGATGAAGAAAACGCATGCAACATAGGCGACACTGTCCGTATCATGGAAGTTCGTCCATTGTCAAAAAACAAGCGTTGGAGATTAGTCGAAATAATAGAAAGAGCAAAATAATAAATTATGTTACAACAAGAGTCAAGATTAAAAGTGGCCGACAACACTGGTGCTCGTGAAGTATTGGTGATACGCGTTCTTGGCGGTACAAACAGACGTTATGCATCACTTGGCGATACTATCGTAGTGAGCATAAAAGATGCAACACCGAACGGAGGCGTTAAAAAAGGTCAAGTATCTAAGGCAGTTGTAGTCAGAACGAAAAAAGAAGTTCGTCGTCCAGACGGTTCTTACATTCGTTTCGATGACAATGCCTGCGTTCTTTTGAGCGCAGCCGGGGAGATGCGCGGAACACGTGTATTCGGACCCGTAGCACGCGAATTGCGTGACAAACAATTCATGAAGATTGTATCACTTGCACCAGAAGTGCTTTAATCACCAGAAGACATCATGACAAAATTGAAAATCAAAAAAGGAGACAAGGTTGTTGTTATTTCCGGTGGGTCAAAAGGAAAAGAAGGAGAAGTTCTTAGCGTTTTCCCAGAGAAAAACAAAGCAATCGTAGAAGGTGTAAATGTGGTATCTAAACACAAAAAACCTAATGCAAAAAATCCACAGGGCGGTATCGTAAAAGAGGAAGCTCCTGTACACATCTCTAACCTTTCGCTTATAGACCCTAAATCAGGTAAAGCTACACGCGTAGGATACAAGATGGATGGCGATAAAAAAGTAAGGGTTTCTAAAAAATCAGGGGAGGTATTATAATGACATATCAGCCAAGACTAAAAGAGCAATATAAGGAAAAAATAGTTCCTGCTCTTATGACAGAATTTGGGTACAAGAACATAATGATGGTTCCTGCACTTGAAAAGATAGTTATATCCAGAGGCGTTGGTTCTGCCGTTTCAGACAAGAAGCAGATAGATTATGCCATTGACGAAATCACTCGCATAGCTGGTCAAAAAGCTATACAGTGTATCTCTAAAAAAGACGTAGCATCTTTCAAACTACGTAAAGGCATGCCAATAGGTGTTAAAGTAACTCTACGTGCAGATAAAATGTACGAGTTCCTTGACCGCTTAGTAAGTGCATCCCTTCCTCGTATCCGCGACTTCAACGGTATTAAAGCCAATGGTTTCGACGGCCGCGGTAACTACAACATGGGTGTTACCGAGCAAATCATATTTCCGGAAATCAATATCGACCAGATAAACAAACTTTCCGGTATGGACATCACTTTTGTTACTTCTGCCTCTACGGACAAAGAAGCAAAAGCATTACTCACTGCATTCGGTTTACCCTTTAAAAAGAAATAAGCACAATGGCTAAAGAATCAATGAAAGCGCGTGAGCGCAAACGTGAAGCATTAGTTGCCAAATATGCCGCTAAACGTGCAGCCCTAAAAGCTGCCGGAGATTTTGAAGGACTACAAAAGCTTCCTAAGAACGCTTCTCCTGTACGTCTTCACAATCGTTGCAAATTGACAGGTCGTCCACGTGGATACATGCGTCAGTTCGGTATATCTCGTGTTACTTTCCGTGAAATGGCCAATCAAGGTCTTCTTCCCGGTGTTAAAAAGGCAAGCTGGTAATAATCACATATTAATAAAGGATTACATTTAAGTTATGACAACAGATCCAATAGCAGACTATCTGACAAGGCTTCGCAACGCGATAAAAGCCGGTAAAAGAGTCGTTGAAATACCAGCCTCTAATATTAAAAAAGAGATAACAAAAATACTCTTTGAACAGGGCTACATTCTCAACTACAAATTTGAGGGCGAAGTGCCTACCGCTATTATAAAAATAGCTTTGAAGTACGACAAAGTAACAAAAGCATCAGCTATAACAAAACTGGAAAGAATTTCTTCTCCTGGTCTTCGTCAATATGCTGGCGCTGATGAGCTTCCACGCGTACTAAACGGACTCGGCATAGCAGTACTTTCAACATCTAAGGGCGTGATGACAAATAAACAGGCCAAAGATGAGAATGTAGGTGGCGAGGTATTATGTTACGTTTACTAATACTCAAAGTAAAAAGAAATGTCAAGAATAGGTAAACATCCCGTAGCAATCCCACAGGGCGTTACAGTAACCATCACACCAGAAAGCGTTACAGTAAAAGGTCCAAAAGGAGAGCTAAAACAAGAAATAAAAGAAGTTACCGTAAAACAGGAAGATGGTCATGTCGTAGTAGAATGCGCTGACCAAACTGACAAATTGGCTCATAGCCTTTACGGAACTTACCGCGCACTTATTGCCAACATGGTAAAAGGTGTATCGGAAGGCTTTACAAAAGAAATGGAATTAGTTGGTGTAGGTTACAGAGCTACAAACCAAGGTCAGAAACTTGACCTTTCTTTGGGCTTTTCTCACAACATCCTTTTGGAGTTGCCAGCCGAGATAAAAGTAGAAACAACAATGGAAAAAGGTAAAAATCCAACAGTAAAACTTTCGTCTTATGACAAAGAGTTGCTTGGAAAAGTTTGCGCTAAAATCCGTTCATTCCGTAAACCTGAACCTTACAAAGGAAAAGGTATCAAGTTCGTAGGAGAAATCATCAGAAGAAAAGCAGGTAAGTCTGCATAATAATTGTTACTATGGCATTAAGTAAACAAGAAAGAAGACAAAGAATACGTTACAGAATTCGTCGCATAGTAAGTGGCACATCTGTACGTCCTCGTCTGTCCGTATTTAGAAGCAATAAAGAGATATATGCTCAACTAATAGATGACGTTGCCGGTGTAACACTGGCGTCTTCATCTTCACGTGAGAAAGATTTCGATGCAGCAGGTACTAAGATAGAACAGGCAAAAAAAGTAGGTCAAAAAATAGCTGAAAAAGCTCTTGCCCTTGGTGTAGAAACTTGCACATTTGACCGTGCAGGTTATCTTTACCACGGACGTGTACAAGCACTCGCCGATGGAGCCAGAGAAGGAGGTTTAAAATTCTAATTAATTATGTCGGAAGAATATAATAAATCAGTAGAGCGAGTAAAACCAAGTGGTTTGGAACTCATAGACCGTCTGGTAGGCGTTAACCGTGTAACAAAAGTTACAAAAGGTGGACGTGCATTCGGTTTTTCAGCTATCGTAGTAGTGGGCGACGAAAAAGGAGTAGTAGGACACGGACTTGGAAAATCCAAAGAAGTATCTGAGGCTATCGTTAAAGCTATTGACGACGCTAAGAAAAATCTTATCCGCGTACCATTGGTAAAATCTACCATACCTCACGCACAGGAAGGCAAATTCAGCGGAGCAAGCGTTTATCTTCGCCCTGCATCACACGGTACCGGTGTTATAGCTGGTGGCGCTGTACGTGCCGTACTTGAAACTGTGGGAATAAAAGATGTCCTTTCAAAATCAAAAGGCTCTTCAAACCCTCACAACGTAGTAAAAGCTACATTCAACGCTCTTGCACAAATGCGTAGCGCTGAACAGGTAGCAGCTGCTCGTGGCATATCAGTTCAAAAAGTATTCAGAGGTTAATAAAATTTTACCATGGCACAGATTAAAATCACACAAACAAAAAGTCGCATCAAACAGTTGAAGAGCCACAAATTGACTCTTAACGCTCTGGGACTTAAAAAATTGAATCGTCCTGTTATCAAGGAGAGCAATGACGCCATTTTAGGAATGGTTGCCAAAGTGAAACACATGGTAACAGTAGAAGAAGTAAAATAATAATCTAAGGATTTTTAGGGTAAAGGTATCCGTTTCAAGGGGGCGGATACTTATTTAAGGGAAACCGACTCAAAAAAACCTTTCTAAAACAAAGGAAAATGAATTTAAACAATTTGAAACCCGCACAGGGTTCTACACAGACAAGAAAACGCATCGGTCGTGGTCAAGGTTCAGGTAAAGGTGGTACATCCACTCGTGGACACAAAGGACAGATGTCTCGCTCTGGCTCTCACCACAAGATAGGATTTGAGGGAGGACAGATGCCACTTCAACGTCGTGTACCAAAATTTGGTTTTAAAAACATCAACCGTGTAGAGTATCGTGCAGTAAACGTAGAAACTCTACAAAAATTGGTGGATGATGGAAAAGTAACAGATGGTGTTATCACTCTTGACGTACTTATTCAAAACGGTCTTGTTTCAAAGAACGATTTGGTAAAAGTATTGGGACAAGGAGAACTTAAAACAGCGCTCAACGTTACTGTTCATAAATTCTCTAAAAGTGCTGCTGAAGCGATAAATGCAGCTAAGGGACAGGCTAACACTCTATAAAAAGTTACCAAATGAAAAACTTTTTTGAAACACTGGCAAATATCTGGAAGATAAAAGAACTAAGGGACAGAATACTTCTGACCTTAGGTCTTCTTGCCGTTTACCGTCTTGGCTCATACATTCCATTACCAGGTGTTGACGTGGTAAAAATGGAAGCGTTTAAAGCCATGGCAGAAGGAAATGGTATCTTGGGATTGTTAAACTCTTTTACCGGAGGTGCGTTTGCTCATGCAGCCATCCTTGGTCTTGGAGTAATGCCATATATCTCTGCATCCATTGTGGTACAGTTGATGGCATTTGCGGTTCCAGCGCTCCAGAAATTGCAGAAAGATGGTGAGAGTGGACGTAAACAGCTTACTCAGATAACCCGTTGGTTGACTATTGCAATAGCCGCCGTTCAAGGTTTCTCATATATAGCTGCAATAGACTCACAGTATCACATCGTAGCAAATGATATAAATTTAGGGGTGTTCTACGTTTGCTCTGTTGCTCTTCTTATCACAGGAACTATGTTCTGTATGTGGTTGGGTGAGCGCATCACAGAGAAAGGCGTAGGAAACGGTGTATCACTAATCATCACTATCGGTATTATAGCTCGTTTGCCTTTGTCCATAGGACAAGAGTTTACAAGTAAATTTACAGGTGGTAGTGCCAACGGAGCTATTCTTCTTTTGATAGAGGTAGTAATGTGGCTGGCAGTGATACTCTTTACCGTATTTTTGGTCAAAGGCGTGCGTCGCATACCTGTTCAGTACGCCAAGGCGGTTGCGGCTGCTGGTCCTGGTGGAAGACCATCTTCGGTAGCTCGTCAGTACATACCATTGAAAGTAAATACCTCAGGAGTGATGCCTATCATCTTTGCACAGGCTATCATGTTCCTTCCAGGTCTTTTAGGTGGTTTGTTCAGCGAATCTGTTAAAATGGCATTCCAAGATATGTTTGGCTTCTGGTACAATGTTGTATTGGCAGCGCTTATCATTTTGTTTACGTACCTATATACTGCAATAGCGGTTAAGACCAACGATATGGCTGATGATCTTAAACGCAATGGCGGCTTTATTCCTGGGGTTAAACCTGGTGCTGATACAGCCACAAAGCTGGATAGGATACTATCTCTTCTAACGTTCCCGGGTGCAATAGCACTTGCGATAATAGCTGTACTTCCTGCATTTGCAAAAATAGCAGGCGTAGAACCAAGCTTCGCTATGTTCTTCGGTGGTACATCGCTTCTTATCATGGTGGGCGTTGTTATTGACACAATACAACAGGTCAAATCTTATCTTCTTAACCGCCATTATGACGGTCTTATGAAGACAGGTAAAATCAATAAGTAATAAGTATGGCAAAACAAGCTGCTATAGAAGTTGAAGGAACTATCATAGAGGCACTTTCAAATGCTATGTTCCGTGTTGAATTAGACAATTCCCACGTAGTAATAGCTCACATATCTGGAAAGATGCGTATGCACTACATTAAGCTTCTTCCCGGAGATAAAGTAAAATTGGAAATGTCTCCATATGATTTGTCCAAAGCGCGTATTACTTACAGATTTTAACAAATAAAAAAGCCAAAACAGCAAACAAATTTGCGAAAGCAAATAAAAATACACCAAAAAAATGAAGGTTAGATCATCATTAAAAAAACGAAGCGCCGAATGCAAAATAGTTCGCAGAAAAGGACGCTTATACATTATCAACAAAAAGAACCCTAAGCTCAAACAAAGACAGGGATAACTAATTAAATAACGATTATAGAAGTCTTATGGCACGAATTGCAGGGGTAGACTTACCAAAGAATAAAAGAGGAGTTATTGGACTCACTTACATATTCGGAATAGGTAAAAGCAGAGCTCAAAAAATCTTGGCAGAAGCTGGGATAAATGAGGACAAAAAAGTAAATGAATGGAACGATGACGAATTGGCACTTATACGTAAAGGTATCGCAGATAACTTTAAGGTAGAAGGAGAGCTACGTTCAGAAGTCCAGATGAGTATCAAACGTCTTATGGATATAGGTTGCTACCGTGGTATCCGTCACCGTAATGGTCTTCCACTACGTGGACAGCATACTAAGAACAACTCACGTACTCGTAAAGGTAAACGTAAGACAGTCGCAAATAAAAAGAAAGCCACTAAATAATAGATAAATATGGCCAAATCTACAAAAGCAAGCAGCAAGAAACGTAAAGTTGTTATTGAGCCAGTAGGAGAAGCACACGTATGTGCATCTTTTAATAACTTGATAGTAACTCTTACAAATAAGGCCGGACAAGTTATCTCTTGGTCATCAGCCGGCAAAATGGGCTTCAAAGGCTCAAAGAAAAACACTCCTTACGCAGCCCAAACAGCAGCGGAAGATGCTTCTAAGGTAGCACTTGAAGCAGGACTTAAAAAAGTCAAAGTATACGTCAAGGGTCCAGGTAATGGACGCGAATCTGCTATCCGTACTATCCACACATCTGGAATAGAGGTAACAGAAATAGTAGACGTAACACCATTGCCACACAATGGTTGCCGTCCTCCAAAGCGCAGAAGAGTATAATAACAGAGTATTAAACACCTAAGTAAAATAATAAAATGGCAAGATATACAGGTCCAAAAACTAAGGTTGCACGTAAGTTCGGTGAAGCCATATTCGGAGAAGATCGTTCCCTTGAAAAAAGAAACTATCCTCCGGGACAACACGGAATGGCTCGTCGTCGTGCTAAACGCTCTGAGTATGCTACTCAGTTACAAGAGAAACAAAAAGCAAAATACACATACGGAATATTGGAAAAACAATTCCGCAACATCTTTGATGCAGCACAGCGCGCCAAAGGTATTACCGGTGAGGTACTTTTGCAAATATGTGAATCTCGTTTGGACAACGTAGTTTACCGCTTGGGCATAGCACCTTCTCGTGCTGCTGCTCGTCAGTTGGTAACACACAAACACATAACTGTAAATGGAGAAGTAGTAAATATTCCTTCATACACTCTAAAAGCTGGTGATAAAGTAGCGGTTCGCGAAAAATCAAAATCTTTGGAAGTAATAATAAATGCTCTTTCTACTCGCAAATCTTACGATTGGATGATGTGGAACGAGGAAACCAAAGAAGGTACTTTCATCTCTGTGCCACAACGTGTACAGATTCCTGAAAATATCAAAGAGCAGCTTATAGTTGAGTTGTACTCTAAGTAATATTGATTTACTTCTAAAAGAAAAAATTTCTATGGCAATTCTAAATTTTCAGAAACCCGACAAAGTGGTGATGGTACACTCCCAAGATAACGAAGGACGATTTGAATTTCGCCCTTTGGAGCAGGGATATGGACAGACCATTGGTAATGCCCTCCGTAGAGTTTTGCTCTCATCCTTGGAAGGTTTTGCCATCACAGGCATCCGTATAGAAGGTGTAGAACACGAATTTGCTACCATACCGGGTGTTGTGGAAGATGTTACCGAAATCATATTGAATTTGAAGCAAGTACGTTTCCGCAGACAAGTAGAAGAGACAGAAAATGAGGTTGTAAACGTTACTATCACAGACCAAGCTAAAATTACTGCTGGTGATTTTCAACGTTTTATCTCAGGTTTCCAAGTATTAAACCCAGATTTGGTTATCTGCACCACTGAACCATCAGTGCGTTTTAATATGGAGTTCTCCATAGAAAAAGGTCGTGGATTTGTCCCAGCAGATGAAAATAAAAAACCAAACGTTCCTGCCAATACCATAGCAATAGACTCTATTTTTACTCCTATCAAGAATGTGGCTTATACATTTGAGCCATACCGTGTGGAGCAGAAAATGGACTATGAAAAACTTGTATTGGACATAAAGACAGACGGTTCTATTTCACCTAAGGACGCTCTTACAGAGGCCAGCAAGATACTTATTCATCACTTTATGTTGTTCTCAGACGAACGCATAACATTAGAGACCGAGGAAATATCCAAAGCTGAAAATTATGATGAAGAGTCATTGCATATGCGCCAGCTGTTAAAGACTAAATTGGTAGACCTTGACCTTTCGGTTCGCGCACTTAACTGCTTAAAAGCAGCGGAGGTAGAAACCCTTGGTGAATTGGTTGCTTACAATAAGTCTGACCTTATGAAGTTCAGAAACTTTGGTAAAAAATCACTTACCGAGCTGGAAGAACTGGTAGCAAACAAAGGTCTTCAATTTGGAATGGACCTTGCAAAATACAAATTAGATAAAGAATAGTGAACCTATAAGCCGCTCTTAGCGGGCGGCTTTTCCTTTTACTTGTATAAATGAGACACGGAAAAAAATTCAATCACCTAGGCCGTACAGCAGCGCACAGAAGTAGCATGTTGTCAAACATGGCCTGCTCTTTGATAGAGCACAAAAGGATAAATACCACGCTTGCCAAAGCTCGTGAGCTTCGCAAATACGTTGAGCCTCTTATCACAAAAGCTAAAACTGATGAGACTCACTCACGTCGTACGGTATTTTCTTACCTTAAACAAAAAGAAGCCGTTAAGGAGCTTTTCGGTACAGTTGCTGCCAAGGTAGCTAACCGTCCAGGCGGATACACTCGTATCATCAAACTCGGCAACCGTCTTGGAGACGCAGCTGAAATGTGCATGATAGAGCTTGTTGACTTTAACGAAATATATTCTGCAAACACCAAAGTTGAGGCTGCTAAAAAGCCAAAAACTCGTCGTGCAAGCAAGAAAAAAGCTGACGCAGCACCAGAAGCTCCTCAGACAGAGGAAGCACCAGCACAGGAAAAAGCTCAAGAGTAATTTTGACAGCATATCCTATCATACAAAGAACGAAAAAACATCGTTTTTGAATATTCAGAAGCGGATAAACTACTTGTTTAGTTTATCCGTTTTTTTTATTCAGTAGCAAATAAATTTTGCTCTTAGTATAAAAATATGCTTCAATAGACGTAAATTTGCAAATAAATAAAAGTAACTATATGAAATTTCAAGATAAGAAAGACGCTGTCCTTTTACTACAAGACGGGACAATGTTTTGGGGAAAATCCATAGGCGCTCAGGGTACAGCACAAGGCGAATTATGCTTTAACACTGGCATGACAGGGTACCAAGAGATATTCACAGACCCATCCTATTTCGGACAGATAATGGTAACCACCAACGCACACATAGGTAACTACGGAGTCAATGCAGACGAAGTAGAATCCGAAGGCATGAAAATAGCAGGTTTGGTGTGCAGAAATTTCAACTTTTCTCCTTCTCGTGTGGCATCTGACGGTAGTTTGGAAAACTATTTCAAAAATCAAAATAAACTGGCTATATGTGATGTGGATACACGCGCAGTGGTTAGTTACATCAGAAATAAAGGCGCTATGAACGCTGTCATTTCTACCCATACTGACGATATAGACGCTCTTAAAAAGATATTGGCAGATGTGCCAGACATGAAAGGTCTTGAATTGGCTTCTTCTGTCTCTACCAAAGAACCTTATTTCGTGGGTGATGAAAATGCACCTATCAAAATAGCAGCGGTAGACCTTGGAATAAAGAAAAACATTCTTCGTAACCTCACGCAACGTGGCTGTTACGTCAAAGTGTTCCCTTATAATGTTACACTTGAACAAATGAAAGAGTGGAATCCAGACGGGTATTTTCTCTCTAATGGTCCTGGCGACCCAGAACCTCTTACATCAGTGCAGGCATTGGCTCGTGAGATTATAGCAGAAAATTTGCCACTTTTCGGTATTTGCCTCGGACATCAGATAATAGCTCTTTCTCAGGGTATCAGCACTTACAAGATGCACAACGGACATCGTGGTATTAACCACCCGATAATGAATCTTGAAACCGGACGTGGAGAGATAACATCTCAAAACCACGGTTTTGTGGTAAATCGTGAACAGGCTGAGAAAGCAGATAATA
>JAQUTH010000019.1 GCA_028709885.1 Flavobacteriales bacterium | reverse complement strand
TCAATGGTACCTGTGGCGGTTACCTCTTTTGATAATGAACCCAGAGCTACGGTGTGTGTCTGGTAGGTTTTGTCAGGGTCTTTCTGTGAGCATGAGCAAAGCAAAAGCAGAAAGAGAGCTAAGACGGATGTGTATTTTTTTGTTTTCATTAGTGAAAATATTTTATGCGTGATTAAAGTTTGATAGGTTGGTTTTGGTAGAAATTAAGTAGCTGAACAGAGAGAACAGCTTGGTATTTGGCCTGTGAAAGTTCCAGCTGAGCCGAAAGATAATTGTCTTTTTCTTGCAAAAGCTCCACAGTGTTTTTCATACCAGCTTCAAACTGTTGGCATACCAAATCATAACTGGTCTTGGCAGCGCGGAGTTTTTCGGTAGCAGCAGCATATCGGCTTTGCGCACCGGTAGCTTCTTGATATAGAGTTTCTATGGTGCTTAAAAGCTCTTTTTGGGTGGACTGCAACGATATGTTGGCAGATGAAGTTTGAAGCATAGCTTTTTCGGTAGCACTCTTGGCACTACGATTATTGAAAATAGGTATGGAAATGCTAAGACCTACATTCTGAGAAAAATTTTTGCTGAGCTGAGAAGCAAAAGCATCGCTTGCTACGGAGTTATTGCCAGTGCCTAATCCTGCTGAAAGCGAAATAGTAGGTATAGAGCCAGAACGAGCTATCTTTTCGTTTATCTTGGCAGATTCAACACCTAACTCACTGCTTTTGACCTCGGGCATCACTTGTAGAGCCTTTCCGTAGATATAACTGCTGGTAGGCACAGGAGTTAGGACAGAAGCATCTGCTATTTCAGGGTAATCCACCTGAAAATCATAGTCCACGTCCAGTTCCAAAAGTTGTTTTAGGGTGAGTATTCGGCGGTCTAAAAGGTTCTGCGCTGTAACTAATGAATATTTATCACTCCAATACTGGGATTCCATTTGAGAATAATCACTCGGAGCTATGTAGCCTGCTTTGAGAAGTTCGGCAGCGCGTTCCATTTGCTGTTTTGATGTTTCAACAGTGGAAGTGTTTATCTTGACAGATTCACGAGAATAGAGAATGTTTAGGTACGCTTCGGTAACAGATATTTCTATGTCGTTCTCAGATGTTTGAACATCAAATTCAGACGCCTGAGCTACAACCTTACTCTGACGAAGAGAATTGTTAAGACGTCCTCCGTTATAGAGTGTCATGGAAGATGACAGATTGTAATTTCCTGAATAGATGAAAGAATTGCCTGTGGCACCGTCTGCGCCATCTGGTTCGCTGTGGGTAAGACCTTGCGATATACTTGCCGAAAGAGATGGTATTTTTTTAGCTTGAGCGGTTTTTACATCTACCTGAGCGGATGAAAGATTTACCTGTGCCTTTTGGACTGTCAGGTTTTCCGAGCGGGCGTATGTTATGCACTGGTTCAAAGACCATGGAGTCCCGCTGGCGTTTTGAGCAATGGCAACAGCGCATATTCCGATAAGGAGTATTGCACTGAGGACTATTTTGTTTTTCTGTACGTTCATATTTTATGCCTTATTTTATGGCACAAACGTACAAAGAGCGTTTTTTTACCGCAAAAGATATAGAAGAACGGGCAGTTTTTATCTACCAAAAGGAGTTTTTTATCTCTTTTTTCCTAAGAAGTCGCGCTATAAATAGCAGGCTTTGTACCATGCGGTAGGGGTGTAGTATGACAAATATGAGCTAAGACTATTCATTGGTACATAACAGGACAGACACAGAAAGTATCTATTTTTAATGAGAAAAAGTACGGTGTATGCGCACTGTATGGTACTGCGGAAGAAAGAGCAGCATTGAACTGTTGGTACTGTTCTGTGGTGGCCACTTTTTCTATGAAACTATTGAGGTCATACATAAATGAATAGGAGTACAAGTCTAGTTTTTGCATCTGCGATGGAGTAATAGAGCCTACATTTGTGTTGCCTTTTACTATGTTTCGTACAGAAGTAGCAAGATTATCCATCTTAGAAGTATTGATTAAAGATACTGTGGCGGCACGTAACGATGAGCTGCTGTTTTGGGCATAATAATTAAAGTATTTTTCACTAAGGCTTTTCATGGAACTCTCCACCGAAGAGGTAGGGAACATATCAGATAAAATGATGTCATACGGAAAACCGTAAGCCAGCACTTCACATGAAGAAGAAACTACGTAGTCTGTCTTGTCTTTTAGGGCATAGGCTACCTCCACAGCTCCCATGTAGCACGCGTCAAATATTATGTAGTCAAACACCGAAGAAGGTATTGCGTTTACCAAATCAGCTATTTCTATTTCATACAATGCTCCTGAATAATACTGACTACCGAAAGTCTTGGTGGGAGGGTACACTGTGCCAAAGCTCTGTGCGGTAGAGTAAGCCTTGCTTTTAGTCAGAAGAGGAAAACCTTGTGGAGCCCAGCCAGTGCCGTGAGACCATAGGTCCAGCCCGTATGATTTGGCAGGGAACATGGTTATAACGTCAGAAATGACTGTTTTTATGGTAGAAGCAGACGTTGAGTTGATGTCTGAATACTGTTTTACGGAGTGAAGTCCGTTTTTGTCCACACGGTACAGTGTAGGGTTTTGTCCGGGTATGTCAAGATAAACCACTAAGGCTACATTGCCCTGAGGAGGGTTGTTTTTATATGCTGTCTGCATATCGTAGAGGTTTTTCTCGGCGTATGAAGAGAGGTTGTTTTTAGCTGCCAAATATACCAAAACGGTGCGTTCGGTGGGTTCTTTTGGGCTTTTACTGCATCCGCTTAATATTGCTGCCGATAGGAGTAAAAACAGTATTTTTTTCATGCTATGTTTTTCTTATTCCGTACAAAAGTATAGAATATTGCTTATAAAAAACACTCATGATGTAAAAAATATTATCTTTGTAATTACAAATTGCAAGAAAATGAAAAAATATTTATGCTTTGTGGGAGCGTTTATGCTCACTGTGGCTCTGTATGCGCAAAAGACAGAAGATGTTAGTGTTACAACAGAAAAAGGAGCAACTCTTTATGGGACTCTTACCATGCCAGAGGTTGTTGATATGGCACCTCCGTTGGTTATAATGATAGCAGGCAGTGGACCTACTGACCGCAACGGCAATAACCCACAGATGAAAAACAATTCTCTTTTGTTCCTTAGCGATGCTCTGGTAAAAAACGGAATATCTACTCTCAGATATGATAAGTTAGGCATAGGTCAAAGTGTGGTAAAAGACTTAAAAGAAGAAGAACTCTCTTTTGAGGACTACGTGCAGGGAGCAGAATCCTGGGTAAAAAAGTATTCGGCGGACACTCGTTTTTCTAAAATAATAATCATGGGACACAGCGAAGGCTCACTCATAGGAATGTTGGTAGCGCAAAGACAAAAAAGCGTCGGCGGGTTTATATCATTGGCTGGAACGGGACGTGATATGGCTGAAATACTGCGTGAACAGTTAGCCAAACAAGCCCCACAAGCTATGACGGTAATAAACCCTATACTTGATTCTCTTAAAAAAGGAAAAACAGTACCAGATGTTATGCCACAGCTAAATGCTATTTTCCGCCCGTCGGTGCAACCATTTTTGATTTCTCAGATAAAATATGACCCAGCTGTGGAGATAAAAAAACTCACCGTTCCCGTCCTTATCATCAGTGGAGACAAAGACCTTCAAGTGTCCAAAATAGATTTTGATGCCCTTTGCGCAGCTAAAACAGATGCCAAAAACATAGTGATAGCCAATATGAGCCACGTGCTGAAAGAAACAGACACTACCGATATGCAGACACAGTTCTTCAAGGTTTATATGAACCCAGACCTACCAGTAGTCCCTCTTTTAGTCAGAGTAATTATCAATTTTTCTAAATAATGAAACACATTCTATCTTTTATAATATCTCTTGCGGTATCATTTGGAGCATTTGCCCAAAGCACCGATTTACTGCCTGAAAAAACATTTACCACCGCTATGGAAGGAGCAGCACATGACTCCTTTGGCAATATTTATTGCGTGGGGTTAGACTGCCAGTACAAAGGAAATGTAGCTACGGTGCGTGGAGGTTTGGCATCTCTGTACGCTAAACTACCCGAAGGCTCTGTCGGCAACGGTATAGTCTTTGACGGAGAAGGAAATATGTACATAGCGGATTATACAGGACATAATATCTTGCGAAAAAGAGTAGATGTAGATACCATAGAGGTGTATGCTCACAATGATGGGATGTGCCAGCCTAATGATATAGCTATAAACCCAAAGAACGACATAATATACGCATCAGACCCATGCTGGAAAGAGGGTACGGGACGTCTTTGGTTAGTCAAGGACGGTAAAATAACTATCTTGGAAGACCAAATGGGTACTACCAACGGCATAGAGGTTTCTCCTTCGGGAAGCCGTCTGTATGTAAATGAATCTCTCCAACGTCGCGTGTGGGTGTACAACATTAAAAAAGACGGTTCTCTTACCAATAAACGTATGTTGATAGCTTTTCCAGACTATGGTATGGACGGTATGCGTTGCGATAAAGCTGGACGTTTGTGGATAACACGCCATGCCAAAGGTACAGTGGTAATACTTTCGCCTTCTGGTAAGGTGCTAAAAGAAGTTACTTTGAAGGGTAAAAACTGCTCCAACATAACCCTTTTGGAGGGTGATGATGATATAACTGCGTACATTACTATGGCAGACAGAGGCTGTTTTGAGGTGATAACGGTACTGAAAAAGGACATTCGCTTCGTTCCTTTGATATAAAAAACGCCGATTTTTTTTCTTTTTTACAAATTTTTGCTTGTCCGCCATTGCCCGTACAGTGGTGTAAAAAGGCATTTTTCTCTTTTTGCGGAAAAAATATATTGAAAAACGATAAATTTTATTTGTTTTTCGTGAAAAAGTGTTTACATTTGTCCCGTTATTAAAACATAAAAAGACAGATGAAAAAAAACATACTTCGTAGAGTAAAAATCTTATACTGGGTGCTTATCACTTTTATAGTGTTGCTATTAGCAGTCCAGTTCTATTCTTTTGCCTATGGTTTTGTGGAAGGCATCAAAGGCTCGGTAGAGATGGCGGTCGTAGCGGACAAAGACTATGTGATAGCGCCTTATGTTCCAGCAAAAGAAGAATTTAGCATGTCAATAAACGATTTTAAAGACCAGATAGCCTCTTCGGCAGATAGTTCTGTGGTGGTGCATGCCACAGCTGCTTCGTACAACGTTTTGATAGAGAAAGACAAAGACGTAAAAAGCGGTATGGAGTGGGTAGATGTTATATATTTTATATTGACATTGCTTTCTATTGTCATATATGGACAAATAATAGTGTTTATGTTCAAAGTTCTTTCTTCTATAAAACACAGTCTGAACCAGAATACCGTTTTTTCAAGCAAAGTGATACGCTATACCAGATGGGTGGGTGCGCTACTTATAGTATGCTCTGTCTTTCTTGATGTGGCTACTTACCTGCATAACACATACGTGATGTCCATGATGCAGATGTGCCAAAACTCTATTGTGGAGTTTTCAGCAGGATTTCCTGTAAGTTCGTACATGGGTATAATAACAGGCGTGATGATACTTTTCTTTGCTGAGGTATTTGCCATAGGGTATGATATTAGCGAAGAGCAAAAACTAACTATATAATGAAAAAGAAACAATGCCGATAATAGTAAACATAGACGTGGTAATGGCACGTCGGAAAATATCGCTTGGGCAGCTGGCGGAAAAGATAAACATAACACCAGCCAATCTCTCGGTACTAAAAACAGGTAAAGCGAAAGCGATACGTTTTTCTACCTTGGTAGCTATATGCCGTGCGTTGGAATGTCAACCCGGAGACATTTTGGAATATGTCCCTTCACCTGATGATGACGCAGAAACAGAAGAATAAACTAATGATAACATTATAGAAATAAAAAAATGAACTTTTTAGAAAAATCTTACATCGGAAAAAATAAATGGTACTTGTATCTAGCGGTGTTGTTTATAACATTCATAGCATGCCAGTTAGGTGGTATCCCATTTGCAGTGTACCAAATATTCGCTCATCCAGAAGTGCTGGAAGTAGCCAAGGTTGGCGCAGAAATAGACAATACAGCGTTGAGTACCCCTTCGGATAATATAGGACTGGGGCTTATGCTACTCTCTTTTGCCATAGGACTGGCTGCTTTTTTCCTCTTTGCCAAGGTGATACAAAACAAAACAGCGGTAGATGTTACAACAGGGCGTTCCAAATTTGACTGGGGACGTTTTTTCTTCGGTGTAGCTATATGGGGAGTACTGCTAATAGTGGTATCTGCTGTGGAGATAGGTCTGGATGAGGATGTGGTTTACTCGTTTGACTTTTCTAAATTTTTGCCACTGTTGATAGTGAGCCTTATAATGTTCCCATTCCAAACAGCATTTGAGGAAGTCATTTTCCGTGGATACCTGATGCAGGGTACGGCTCGTCTTTTCCGTTACCGTTATGTGCCTCTTATCATCACTTCGGTACTTTTTGGACTGATGCACGGTGCTAATCCAGAGGTTGATTCATACGGTATGGATGTGGCTTTGCCTCAGTACATACTTATGGGGCTGATTATGGGTTATGTAGCTGTTAAGGACGGCGGTATAGAACTGGCATGGGGTATGCACTTTATAAATAACTTGCTCTCTTCGCTGATAGTAACTGCTGATGGCGAGGTGTTCAAGACTGCGGCCGTGTTTACCGATATGACTCCTACGCAGACTCACATGGATACATTGGCTATATTGGTTGCAGGAGTGGTGTTCATCATGGTGTGCAACAGAAAATACCAGTTCTTCTCCAATGTCAGTCTTTGGAAGAAAATAGAAAAACCAGTCCAAAATCAAGAGCCTATTGTAGTGTATGAAGAAAAAGAGACGGAAAATCTATAAAAAGGTAAAAATGATGTACATAGGCATTTTGTAATGTTATATGTAGTATATTTGAAACAAAAGAAAACAATAACTAAATAAATAAAATCATGACAATGTTAAAAAAAGCACTTTTGGTAGCCTCTGTCATATTGTTAACTTCGCTAAATGCTGTTTTTGCGCAAAGCGAATTCAAATATGAGCCTGAGACTAAACTGACGGTAGACCCAGCAGTGAAAGTGGGTAAACTAAAAAATGGACTTACATATTACATTCGCAAGAACGCTCTTCCAGAAAACAAAGCAGAGCTTCGCATAGTGGTAAATGCAGGTTCAGTACTGGAAAATGAAAGCCAACGCGGACTGGCTCACTTCTGTGAACACATGGCGTTCAATGGTTCAAAGGATTTCCCTGGTAATGACCTTATCAAAAAATTGGAAGATGTAGGTGTCCGTTTCGGATATGACCTTAACGCATACACATCTTTTGACGAAACAGTATATATGATACCTATCCCAGCAGACAAGATAGACCTCGGTCTTCAAGTGCTTCAAAACTGGGGGCTGTACCTTTCCATGGACGGTGCTGAAATAGACAAAGAACGCGGCGTCATATTGGAGGAACAACGTCTTGGACGTGGAGCAAGTGAACGTATGGCAGAAAAATATTTTCCTGTTCTTTTAGGAGGCAGTAAATACCCAGAACGTATGCCAATAGGTAAGGAGGAAGTACTAAAAACTTTCTCTTATGATACTTTGCGTGATTTTTATCACTCATGGTACCGCCCATCTAACATGGCAGTTATAGTGGTAGGTGATATAGACCCAGCTGTTGTTGAGCAGAAAATAAAAGACCTTTTCAGCAAAGCCAAAGACCCTAAAAAAGCGCCTAAACGCGAGGAACAATTAATCCCTGAGTTCAAAGGCTCAAAAGCAGTAGTTGTTACCGATAAAGAAATGACCGCTACTCAGGTTCAGGTTATGTTCCGCACTCCTGTGGTAAAAGAAATAACAGAAAAAGACTATGTAACCAATGTGAAATCCCGTCTTTATGCACAGATGTTGTCTTCTCGTTTGCAAGAGATAGCTCAAAAACCGGGCGCTCCATTTATGTATGCAGTAGCAGGACATGGCGGAGTGGTTCGTGATATGGATGCTTTCCAAGCTATTGCTGTATGCGCTCCTGGTGGTGCTTTGCCAGCATTCAAGGCTCTTTTGACCGAGACTGAACGCGCACAACGTTTTGGCTTTGTTCAAAGTGAACTTGACCGTGCCAAAGCTGCCGTTCTTAGCGGTATGGAACGTTCATACGCTAACCGTAACAAACAGTTATCTTCTTCTTATGTAGGAGAATACCAACGCAATTTCTTGCAGAATGAGCCTATTCCTGGCATAGAATATGAATATAATTTGATAAAAACGGCTCTTCCTACCATTACTTTGGAACAGATGAACGCCCTTAATAATGAACTTATCACCGATGATAACCGCGTTGTTATGGTGTTAGGACCTCAGGGACAGACTTATCCTACCGAAGAGGCTCTTATGGCTACATTCTCTGCTGTTGAAAAAGACAACGCCATAACAGCTTACTCAGACGATATGGCCGTTACGGAGCTTATGAAAAACGCTCCTAAGGCTGGTAAAGTAGTATCTGAAAAAACTTATGACAAAGTAGGCGTTACCGTTTGGACTCTTTCCAATGGTGCCAAAGTGGTGCTAAAACCTACCACATTCAAAGATGATGAAGTCTTGATGTACGCTACAAGTAAAGGAGGACGAGCTCTTTACGGTGCAGAAGATGATATAAACATTACAAATGCTACTTATATAGCCTCACAGAGTGGTCTCAATGGCATAAAAGCTACTGACCTTCGCAAACTGTTAACAGGTAAAAATGCGTCTGTCCGTCCATCCATAGGTACTTATTCAGAAGGAATGAGTGGTTCATACGTTAAGAAAGACGCCAAAACAGCTTTTGAACTTTTGTATTTGAATTTCACAGCTCCTTTCTTTGACACAGAAGCATTTGAGGTGTACAAAAAGAATGAAAAAGACGCTGCTATCGGTCAGTTGGAAGACCCAGACACATATTTCCAATATGAGCGCAATAAATTCTTGGCAAATGGCAACCAACGCACATTGAATGTAAACATTCCTATGCCTGAGGACTATGACAAGATAGACCTTAAACGTGCCGAACAGATATACCGTGAGCGTTTTGCTGGTGCTGATGACTTTACATTCTTCTTTGTAGGTAGCTTTACTTTGGATGAAATACGTCCTTTGGTAGAGACTTATGTAGCGTCTTTGCCTTCAACAGGTGTTAAAGAGACTGTAAAAGACATCAGCAATGATTACCCTACACGCGGACAGGAAAAACAATTCTACAAAGGTGTAGATGCTAAGGCTCAGGTACGTCTTGTATATAAGAAATACGCTCCTTATACCGATAAAGAAAGTTACAATTTCTCAGTATTCAACAGTATCCTTTCTACCCGTCTTTTGGACAAACTTCGTGAGGAAATGGGAGGAACATACTCTGTTGGAGCTAATGGCAGTGTGGCTTACACTCCAAAAGATGAAGCTAATTTCTTAATAGCTTTCTCTTCTAATCTTGATATGTACCGCCCTATGATAGATGAGGGTATGAAAATATTGAAACAACTACTCAAAGACGGTCCTACCGAAAAAGAGATAGCTGCTAAGAAAGAACAGCAGTTAGTTCAGTGGAACGAAGCTGTCAAGATGAATGGCGCATGGATGTCTATGCTTATCAAGGCTAATGACAGAGGCGCTGATATTGACAAGGTTTTGGAGCCAAAGAGTTACATAGATTCTTTGAATGCCAAAGATTTGAAAGCTGCGGGTAACAAATACATAGATGCAGACCAATGGATTCGCATCATTTGTCTTCCAGAGAAAAAATAATTTCTTTCATCTGAATATTTAGTTTTAATAATTGTAAAACCCTCGCAGAGTATTTCTGCGAGGGTTTTTCTTTTGAAATGTGGCTGTGAATGTGTAATGAAAAAACGTTTAAACGTGAAAACGCCCGCCAGAAATGGCGGGCGTTTTTGTGGAGTCGCCGGGAGTCGAACCCGGGTCCAAACGAGCAACCTCAATGCTTTCTACACGTTTATTTTGTGATTATTTGTCAGGTCTTGTCAAGGACACAAACATCCTAAGATAAGACTTACGCTGCGGTTTATTTTCCGTCCCGTGGTCGCTGCGCCCATGGGCTTGTTTTCACTTTTACAGCACCCTGAACTCCGCCGCCGTGAAACAAGGCTTCAGCAGGATGTCCCGCCTCCGCTCCCTGAGCGGACGTTGGCTTTAACCTTTCATAGAAAGATTAAGCAGCAAGAGCGTAATTATTTTCGCCGTTTAATTGTTTGAAACCCAGATTTAAGAGCTGTGTTTCGTGGCTCTACGTGCTTACATATCAACCGACCTCGCTGTCAAAGCCAAAGCCGACCCCTATATCCTGCAAAGATACATCTTTTACTCTTAACGTCCGTATATCAGGCATAAACATTTTTCTTGCTTTCTCTTTAAGTCTAAAAAGTAATAACACACCACAGTAGTGCTTCACCGTTTTTTGTTTGTAAATTCAAAAAACAAAACAAAACGCACCACGTGAAACGCTTTCTAATAACACTGCTTTTTATTCTAACTATAACACAAAACGCTTTTTCTCAGCAGCAAGCGCAGTTTTCGCAGTATTATTACAACAAGACATATTACAACACAGCATTTTCCACCATGAGCGGAAAACCACAACTCAACGCCACATTCAGAGGGCAGTGGGTAGGTGTTGACGGCGCACCCCAGACAGCAGGCATAAACGCTATGATGCCACTTTTCTCTACCCGTGGCTCTGGCAGTGCCAATATTTATTATGACCGCGTGGGTAATTTCACATCTCTTTTGGCAAAGATAGGGTATGCGTATGCTTTGCCCGTGGGACGCAGTGTAATATCTATGGGGCTTTCTGGGGGTGTGTATTCTCTTTCGGTGCGAGATGACTGGATAACACCAGACCCGTCAGACCCGTCTATACCTTACGGAGCGGGTAATTCCATAGCTCCAACGGTGGGTGTAGGCATAGGTGTGTACAGTGAAAAGTACTATGTGGGACTGTCCAGCCACAATATATTGGAGTTCAAAAACGCATGGGATGATGTGTCTGTGGAACAAAAAAATCATTTATATCTAATGGGAGGTTACGCTTTTTCGGTAGGTAAAGCGGTGGTTATAACGCCTTCTGGGCTTCTAAGCACAGATATGAACACATTTTGTATGGCTGTAAACGCATCGGCGGTGGTAAACAAAAAGATAATAGCTGGGCTTTCTTATCGCACAGATGATAGCATGGGACTTAACGTAGGATATGTGTTTGGACGTGTACAGTTGTGTTACAGCTATGAAGTGGGACTTTCTCCTCTTTCACAGAGTGGTAGTGGTTCTCATGAACTGCTGGTGATGTACACTTTTTCTCCTAAGGTCAAAAAGGTAAAGGAAGAACCTGACGGGACAGTTAAAAACATACGTTTTTTGTAATGGGAAGTGTAAAAAAAAGACTAATGACTGATAAATAAATGTGGAAAATGAAACTGAAAAGTTGGTTCTTGATGTTGACTACCGTAGTATTGGTGGGTTGTTTTTCGTCCAATGTGGCAGATAAAGGTGAACTGGTGGGCGTAAAAGGGCGTACTCATGGGGCGCAGGCAGATAAACCTATGGGTATGGTCAAGATAAAAGCAGGTTCTTTCACTATGGGAAATGCTGCTTATGACCCTACTGCCGCTCAGGATGCACAGCTCAAAACGGTAACCGTGGCTTCTTTTTACATGGACGAAACGGAAATAACTAACAACGAATACCGAGAATTTGTCTATTGGGTGCGGGACTCTATTTTCCGAGCCAGACTGGCACAAAAAGCCGAAGAGAACGGTGTTTCTGATGACGGAGGCATAGGTTATTATCGTTTTTTCACGCCAAAGGAAGATAAAAATCCGTATAACGATTATATGGTACGCACTTATGGTACGCTCAATCCTAATGCGCCTAATGGTGGACGGAGGATAGACTGGTCTAAAAAAATAGACTGGGGACGTTCTCAGCGGGACGAATACTGCGTGGAGGTCAGAGATGGTATGCTTCTGCCTATTGAGGAACGTCTTTCGGCACAGATGGAGGATATGATAGACCCCTCGCAGTTGGTGTACACGTATGTTGAGACGGATCCTGTGAGCGCGGCCAGAGCATCGCAAAAAATGGGCAAGGACTATATCAAAGTGCTGAATGTCCCAGTGTATCCCGATACTACTGTATGGGTGAGAGATTTTATATATTCGTATAATCTGCCGTCCATGGAAAAGTATTTTGAGTCTCCCGCGTATGATGATTATCCAGTGGTGGGGGTAACATGGGCTCAGGCTATGGCTTTCTGCCATTGGCGGACTATGAAAAAAAACACTTACCAGCGTAGCAAAAAAATGCCTACCGTGCCTTCTTTTCGCCTACCTACCGAGGCTGAATGGGAATATGCAGCGCGCGGTGGAATAGGGCAAGCTCAGTATCCGTGGGGTGGCCCGTGGATGATGGATGAAAGAGGCTGTTTTTTAGCTAATTTCAAACCTCTAAGGGGTAATTACATGGCAGACGGTATTTGCTTGACATCTCCTGCTAAGTCTTTTTACCCAAATAATTACGGACTTTACTGTATGTCTGGCAATGTGGCGGAGTGGACTCTTTCGGCGTATGAGCCTTCGTCTTCGGCATTTGTGTCTTCGCTGAATCCTACTTATTCGGTATCTGGCAATAAGACCAAGGTGGTAAAAGGCGGTTCTTGGAAAGATGCTGCGCTGTATTTGCAGATAGGAGCCAGGGATAGTGAACAGCAAGATTCTGCGCGCAGTTACATAGGTTTTCGTACAGTACAGGACTGTCCTTAGAGAGTTTTTTATTTTTTAACTTAAACGAAAAAAACAAACAAAAATGAACAATTCAAACACATCTTTTTTAGGGAGCCACTCATGGAAAAAATTTGTCAATGTGGCGTATAACTTAGGGGCGTCGGTAGTTATTATCGGAGCAATGTTTAAGATTTTGCACCTACCATACGGAGACCTTATAATAGGAATAGGACTTATGAGTGAGGCTACTCTGTTTGCTATAACAGCTATAGACCCAATAGGTTGGGATTATAAATGGGAACGCGTTTTCCCGTCTTTGGTATCTGGCGAAGGCGCAGACCCTAACATTCCAAAAGGATTTGGCGGGGAAGAAAAAACAGAACCTCTTTCCTCTAAAATGGATAAAATGCTAAAAGATGCAGGTATTGACGCGCGTCTTATGCAGAGTCTTTCGGACGGAATGAATCGCCTTTCTAATACCACGGTTGCCCTTTCCTCAGTAGGTGATGTAGGGAATGTATCCCAGAACTATACTCGCGTTATGGGTAGTGCTGTTCAGAATATGGAGACGCTAAACAGACTGTATGGCACGCAGATAGAACTAACTGGCGCTCAGATAGACAGCACGCGCAAGGTTTCTTCTGCACTTTATGATGCGGCGCAGTCTTCCATGAGGATACAGGGAGAGATGCAGTCTTTGTCTGAAAATTTATCGCAACTAAATGGCATCTACGGCGGGGTTCTCACAGCTATGGGTGGAAAAAGAAATAACATTTAACACAAAAAAAATATGGCACTATCAGCTTCTTCGCCTCGGCAAAAGATGATAAATATGATGTATCTGGTGCTGATGGCTATGTTGGCTCTGAATGTTTCCATAGATGTGTTGGGCGCTTTTTGGAGCTTTAATGGCACCATGGCTACAACCACCAAACAAATGGAGGCTAAAAACGCTATCATTTATGCGGAAATAGTCCAAAAAGCGCAGAACAATCCTGTAAAATATGGGAACATCTTAAAAAAAGCCACAGCTCTTAAAACAGCTACAAATAATTTTTACAATACTGTTCAAGGATACAAAATATCCATGCTCCGTACAGCTGGGGTTATGGATGAAGACCAGACTACCATTCCTCTGGAAATAAAAAATGTGGATGAACTCCAATCTACATCCATAGCAGGGGAATTCTTTTTTCCAGCAGGAGACCCCTCGCGAGGAAAAGGAGCATCATTTACAATGATGATGGATTCTCTTAGGTCGCTTATGAGTTCTTTGGCAGATAACCAAAACATGAAAGACAGGATAAATACGGACTTTTCCACAGCTGATGTCAAAATAGGAGATGTGCATACCACGTGGCTCAAAGATAAGTTTTCGGCATATCCGCTGGCAGCATCATTGGCATTTTTGACACAGTACCAGTCCCGTCTTAGAATGGATGAAGCAGACCTTATGACAGATATGCTTTCTTCAGTTACAGACAAGGCTCTTTTAGTCCCCAATACTCTCCAAGCTATGGTCATACCGTCATCCACTACCGTTATGGCGGGCAGTGATTTCAAAGCGGTGGTAATGTTGGCAGCCTATGACAATACTCAGGCTCCTGAGGTGTTTTTATCATCGGGAGAAAAGATGCCAGTGGAGGCAGGAAAAGGCATTATAAATATCCCTTCTGGTGGTGTTGGTCAGCACAAATGGAGCGGATACATACGGATAAAAACAGATGACGGACAGGATAAGGATTTCCCTTTTGAGGGGATGTATGATGTTACAGCTCCTATGGCGGTGGTGTCTCCCACTAAGATGAATGTTCTATACCGCGGACTGGATAACCCTGTTAGTGTGTCTGTTCCGGGTGTTTCGTCCAATGCGGTTTCGTTGCAGGGGCACGGAGTGCGCGGAGTGGGTTCTGGGCAGTACGTTATAGACCCATCGGGTGTGCAGGGAAAAACTGCGAAATATACTCCTACTGCTAAAATGCCAGACGGTACAGTGAGGTCTTTTCCAGCACAGGAATTCAGAATAAAGAGCGTGCCTGCTCCTCAGGGGCAGATACGTGGGCAGAGTTCTCTGAATATAAACAAAGGTACGCTGGTGCAAAACCGTGTGGAGGTGGTTTTTCCAGATTTTGAGTTTGATGTGCCACTGCGTGTTACTGGTTTTACGGTGAAGATACCGGGTAAACCATCCTATCAAGTGTCGGGAGACCGTTTTTCTGCTCAGGCGGCGGGGGCTATTCAAAATGCTCCTTCGGGCACTGAGGTGGTGATAAGGGATATAAAATATTCTTTTGTCAATGCCTCAAAAATACCTCCAAAAGAGCCTACTCCTGTGGTTATAACCCTTTTATGATTATCGCTATGAAAAAATGTGTTTTTTCTTTGCTTTGGATTATGATGTCAGCAGCACTTTACGGGCAGAATGTTTCTGTGCTGAACGTAAACTCTCCCGAGGAGTATTCAGATAGTCTTTTGGCACTGAAAAAGGATACTTCGTCAGCTGGAATATTGCAATATCCGTATGTCAGTCCTGCTGATATTGCGTGGTCTGTGGTGGTGTATGAGGTGATAGATGTGGACCAAAAGGTGAACTTGCCGTTGTATTTCCCGGTAGATGATAAGATCTATCCGCTACGCAAAAGTCTTTTTCAAGTGCTTAAAGATGCAGTGCAGGCAGGGCAGATAACAAAGGTGTATGAGGATGAGTATTTCAAAAATAAACTTTCGTGGGCTGAGGTTTCTTCGCGTTTGGAGATGAAAGGTGTAGACCAGTACGCGCTGGATAAAATGGCAGAAGGAGAAACGCTCACTTCGGCAGATACCATAACGTATGCTGTTACACCTGATATGGTTACCCAGTACAGAATAAAAGGTATGTGGTATTTTGATAAACGTCATTCGGAACTGCGTTATCGTCTGTTGGGTATTGCGCCTTATGGACGTGATGCCAGTGGAGTCAAGGCTGGTGATGATGATATGGTGGCTCTTTTTTGGGTGTGGTATCCAGATGCGAGGGCGGTGTTGGATAGTTACATGGCTTTCAATCCCGATAATGCGGCGCGTAGTATTTCTTATGATGACCTTTTCAATGCTCGCCGTTTTGCCTCTACCATTTACAAAGAGGAAAATATGTATGCCGACCGTGCCATAGAGGACTACATGAAGTCCAATGCTCTTTTTCAACTACGTGAGGGCGAGAGGATAAAAGAGATGATTCGTGCCTTTGAAATGGATGTGTGGGTGTATTAGTATGTGTGTTTTAAACAGCAACGATGCGCGCCTTCGGCGCGCATCGTTGCGTTTACTGCGGCAGTATTATTTGCCGTTAAAGGTATTCATGGCATTGTTAAGCCCTGCCAAACCAAATGTCTCTATCACCTGAGAGGCTTTTTCCAATCTTTCTGCCATGGTAGTCATTTCGTTTTCTGTCCATGTACCCAGGACGTAATCTACCTGTTGTCCTTTTGCGAAAGTGTCCCCTATGCCAAAACGAAAACGAGGGTAATTTTGTGAGCCGAGCATCTCGTTTATGTTTTTAAGACCGTTGTGTCCACCGTCGCTGCCTTTGCCTTTTATCCTTATGGTACCAAAAGGTAGTGCCAAATCATCACAGATAACAAGTATGTCATCTGGTGTCAGTTTTTCTTTGTCCATATGATAACGTACAGCCTTACCGCTGAGGTTCATATATGTGGACGGTTTTATGAGTATAAAAGTGCGTCCTTTTATCTTCACTTCGGCACGTGCGCCCAGTTTATCTGTTGAAAAAGAAGTCCCGTGTTCGTTGGCAAAAGTGTCCAATACTCTAAAACCTATGTTGTGGCGTGTGTCGGCGTATTCAGCGCCTATGTTTCCAAGTCCTATGATGAGATATTTATTCATTTTTTTTGCTCTAAAAATACAAGGCAAAGGTAATACAAATACGGTAAAAGTATTACAAGAGATTGAATTTTAGTCCGCCGTAGTATGAACGCGGAGTGGCAGGTCCGTATATATAACCAGAATCTCGCAATGCTCCTTTGTCCAAATCACTCTGATAACTATTGAATATGTTTTGCGCACCAAGGTATATGTCCATGCTCACGTGAGGGCTTATGTGTACATCATAAGACAGTTTTAATCCCATATCCATAAAAGTAGGTGTGGTTTCCAATCGGTCTTTTTCTATGTATCCAGCAAAGTGCTCCACTGTCATACTTCCTGTGTATGTGCCTGTGAGGTCTATCTTGAAGCATTTGAATGGTTCTGCGCTAATGGTAAAGTATCCGTAAACATCGGGACTGCGGAGCATGTGTTTCACTTCTTCCACGTCTGGGTCTTCGCTCCATGCGTATGGTGTGGAGTAAGTGCTGTTTTGTATGGTAGCGCCTGCTTGTATTTCAAGGTGTTTGGAAAAAGCTATTTTTCCTTCCAAATTAACCCCTATAACGGTAGCTCCTCCACCGTTCACGCGTTCCATGATGGTGTGTCCTTGTTCGTCTTGTCCTTTTGGTTCAAGGATAAAAACATCTTTAAGACGGGTGTAAAAACCTTCTGCCAAAAAACCTATCTGCACTCGTGAAAAAGCGTGGGCGTAGTCAGCAGAGAATGAAAAACTCTGAGAACTCTCTTGTTTTAAATCCGGAGAAATCTGTATTATCTGAACATCACCTCCAACGGCTGTAATGTGCAAATCTTCGTCAAAGGCTTGTGGAGCGCGAAATCCTGTTGCCCAGCTGGCACGCAGATTTACATCGCCCAATGCGCGGCGTAGGTTTATTCTTGGACTTACTATTGGCGAAGATATCATGTTGTGTTTGTCCAAACGTGCACCTATGAGAATACCCCATTTTTCATTTTTCCATTCATTTTGAAAAAAGGCACTGATGATGTTTACTTTTTGTTCCAAATCTCGGTTATAACCCACCATAATGTCCTCCATACTGTTATAGTTATATTCAACGCCTGCTGTCATTTGCGAAGGCATGAAGATAAAACGTTGAAAGTCATGAGTGTATTGTCCACCGGCCAAGACGGTAAAGTCTGTCGTTTTGCCGTAGGCGTTAGGGTCTTTTCCTGCACCGTAATAAGACTTGCGGTCTATGTTTTGCATGGCGGTGTACACGTTTACCCTGTTTTTTTGCGCTGCATCAAACCAAGTGTATGACACGCTACCACCGTTTATGTTGTGGTCTGTCTGTTCAGTTATCATGGCTTCGTGTGCGGGTAGGTCAAGGTTGTCCCCGCCACGGCGAAATTCTTTTATGTTGTGATACTCAACGGTAATTTTGCTGTAAAGACTTGGTTTGTAATACCCTGTAAATCCCACACTGCTACTGTTTATAAGAGGTATGTCTGAAAAGTCATCATTGTTTTGGTCATAAGCAGCACGTGAGCGTACCATACCAAAGATATGGGCTCCTGCTTTACGGTCTTCGCTAACTATTGTAGCTCCTATGTTTGATACGTTATCGGGAGCAGAACCACCCATGAGCGTTGTGGTGTGTCCTATGTTGAAATTATTGGATGAAGGCTCTTTGGTTATGATGTTTACCGTACCTGCTATGGCAGAGGACCCAAAAAGAGCCGAACCACCTCCTCGTATTACCTCTACGCGTTCCACCATATCGGCAGGGTATTGTTCCAGCCCGTACACTCCTGCTAATGCGCTGAGCATAGGGTGAGAATCTATCATTATCTGTGAATAATGTCCTTCCATACCGTTTATTCTCACCTGCATGAAACCGCAGTTCTGGCAGTCATTTTCGGTACGAAGTCCTGGTTGGAAGTTTAGCGCACATCCTACCGCTGGGGCATTGGTAGCTTCGTATAGTTTAGGCCCTGCCACTCCTACAACAATGGATGACATCTTGCGAGATACTTCGTTTCTATTGCCTGTGATGACAACATCGTCCATCATGGCTATGTCTTGCTCCATTTCAATGTTCATCTCAATGGTCTTGTTTAGACTGATAGATATGTTTTTATTCTGTGTCTTGTAACCCATGGACTGAAAAGATAGTGTGTAAGTGCCTTCGGGAAGGTTTTTTAGGTAATAATGTCCTGAGGCGTCTGTGGCTGTGCCTATGGTCGTGCCTTTGAGTAGCACGTTTATAAAAGGAAGATGCTCTTTGGTCTGAGCGTCTATGATGTGTCCTACTATGTTGGCGTCGGTAGGTTTGTTTTGTCCAAAAGAAAAAGTGAATGCGCACAGCAATACTGCTGCACATATAGTGTATTTAAATATGTTCATTGTAAGTGATTCTCGTTATAAAATGAATTGTTGCTAAAAGGCAAAAAGTGCTGTTAAACGAGAATAAAAGGTGGAGAACGTCCTAAAATATGGTAGTGTATCTGCTGGGTGTGCAGACTGTGGTATGCGTACTGAGTGTGTACGAATACGTTTTCCATCATTTCAGGAATGATCACATCTACTGAGGACGCTACTTTGTCAAAAGAAGAGATATGAAAAATAAGTGTCAGTTCACTCTTGGTGTGCTGGTGTTGCACAGGATGCCCGTTTTTATCTACCGAGTCTTTGTAAAAGTGAGAGTGAACTATGGTGCATCCGTTTATCACGTGTGAGTGTGAGAAAAAAGACGTACCTGTCATATACATCAAGAATATGCCTAAAAAAGCATAAGATGTTATAAGGGATACTATATTTTTTCTTTGGTTCACTATGTAAATAGTCCTAAAATGAGTGTGCAAAGATAGTGATTTTGCAGTAAAAAGAGAAAGAAAAGTCTTTATTCCACGTCGGTCATAGAGAGCAGATTATTCAAAAGAGCGTAAACGGTAAGTCCTGAAACGGTTTTGATGCCGGTTTTACGGGTTATATTTTTTCTGTGTGAGATAACGGTGTACACTGATATGTGGTGAATATCGGCTATTTCTTTGTTGGTCATACCGCGGGCTACGCTGGTGAGTATTTCTCTTTCTCTATCGGAAAGGTCTTCGCTGTCAGATGTATAAGACGAAGCATCGTTTTGTTCTATGGCGGTGCGCAGTTTTTTAGTTATTTGCGCAGCGGTATCGTAAATGCTTATAACGGCATTGTATTGCAGGGTGATGTCTTCTTCCATGTGTGCGTAGGAAAGAGCCACCAGCGTGGTATGCTTCAATGTAGGGGAAAGGCTCCTCACGTTTACTCTGTGGCGAAAATCCAAAGCAGTAGGATTGGCTATGATGATATCAGGTTTTATGGCAGAGAGACGTTCCACGCATTGGTAAAAATCATTTACACAATGTGTTATTTTGTACTCGCTGTGTTCACCAATGAGGGTTTTTAGACCTTCGGTTATTATCTTGGATGGTTCTATAACGATAATTTTATAAGATTTAGCGTTTTTCATCTTTCTTCAATT
>JAQUTH010000144.1 GCA_028709885.1 Flavobacteriales bacterium | reverse complement strand
GCAGGGAAGCGGCTTTTATGGAGTCTTTGACTATGTCGGATTCGGTGCGTTCCTTTTTGCCAAAAACGGTAACGTTCACATAGCGTTTAGGGTTGGCTTTTACGTCTGCTATAAGAGAACTCAAAGAGGTAGATGCCGATACGAGATTGTTATACAGCTGCTCATCGTTAAGAAGCTGTCCTATGCTACCTTCGCCTACATTTACCTTGTGTGATATGTCTTTGAAGTCTGCTATGGCGGCGTTGAGGTCTTTAAGGCTCTTGCTCAGTGAAGCGGTGTCAAGCACAGAGTTTAGTTTGGCGGTGCTTTGGTCTACATTTTTTATGATAGACGATAGGTGTTCTGTGTTTTCGCCTAATAACTGGTCTATGTTGGTGGTGATGCCACGAAGGTGCGTCATGGTAACAGATAGCTCACTGAGTGTAACGCCAAGGTTTTCCTTGTTCTTTTCATTAAGAACGGTGTTTAGATTTGACAAAACAGAATCCATAGTGTTAAGAGTGGTTACTAACTGATGTTTTATAGGGTCTATGGTGTTTTGGATAGCTCCTGTAAGTCCTTCGCTGATAGTGCCTTTGAGGGTATCGCCGTTTTCAGCTAACATATTTCCGGGTATGAGGTTGATGTTGAGCTCAACGTCGGACATCAGGCTTTCCCCTTGCGATATTTCGGCAATGGAGTTACGTGTGAAGCGGTATTTTTTATTTACCTCAAAATGAACTATGATAGAACTAAGGTCTGTTTCTGAGAATTTAATGTCCGAGACTATGCCGACATTTACGCCGTTTATCTTGACCGAACGTCCAGATTGAAGTCCCCCTGTGGAGGGGTATAGCGCATAATAATTGTAGTTAGGACTGAAAAAATTATGACCTTTTATGAAGTTTACACCCCAGATAAAAGCTATGAGTATGGAAAGGCTTATAAGCCCTATTCTAAATTCTTTTGCGTGTTTCAAAACGTTCTTTTTTTTTAGATGTGAACAAATGTAGATGCAAAGATAATGAAAAAAGATGAAACAAAATCAAAGACTTATTCCCCAGTTATGGCTCTTGCATCGTTCACATTTACCTTTTCTTTGTCCTTAAACGCCACTATGAAAGCATCTTTTGCTCCTTTGGTTTTGGCGGAAGAAAGTTGTTTTTTAGCCTCGGCAAAAGTGGCGACATGAGCTGTGGTGTATTTGTACATCTTGCCTTCTTTGTAAAAAGATACACCTTGAAATTTTTTGAGTAAGACGTTGTTTTTGGTGGAAAGAGCGGTGGATGAAGATGTTAGTTGCACGCAGTAAGAGATGACGTTTTTAGTTTCTTCGGGACTACTTATTTCTGCTTTTGGTGCAACTGTGGTGTCTTTTCCCTCTTCGGCGGTGGTTGTGTCTATTTCTTTTACAATGGTTATTTCTGGTGAAGAAGTACCGTGGGTAATGTCATAAGTGCGGGCTTTGTAGTCCCGTATAGCTTGGTAAAGGGATTGAGCCATTATGTTTTGACCTTTTTCAGAATGTAGAAAAGCCTCCTCGGTAGGGTTGCTTAAAAAGCCTAATTCCACCAGCACGGACGGTGATACACAAGCGTAGGTAACGTAAATGATGGCTTGGACTATGTGTCGGTCTTTTCTGCCTCCGGTGCTGCACATATATTTCTGTGTGAGGTCTGCAAATACTATGCTGCTGCGTATGGTGGAGAACTGTTCCAATGACTTTCCGATGTTAGATAGAGGGTCATTGATATTGAAGTTTTTGTATGCCTCTTGGTCTTTTTCCAGTGTGATGTAGGCGTTCTCTCGTTTGGATATGTCAAGGTTTGCACTGGCGCGTTCTGTTGCCATGACCAGAGTTTCGGCTCCAACGGCAGCAGGGTTTTTGGCAGCGTTGCAGTGAATGGACAAAAACAGGTCTGAATGGTTTTTATTGGCTAATTTTACCCTTTCAGGTAGTGTAGGGTAAATGTCGGTGCGGCGTGTCATCAGTATTTTAACGTCGTCCATGTTATCCTTGATGAGTTTTTCCAGTTTTAGTGCCACAGCCAGCACTACGTGTTTTTCGTATATGCGGGTACGGCGTGTACCGGGTGTGCCTATGTCTGCTCCTCCGTGTCCAGGGTCTATAACCAAGACAAAGGGGTCATCGGTCTTTATGTTCTGGGCGTGTGAAGTGTTGGGTATGCACAAAAATAGTGCTGCCGTCAGACTGATAAAAATGGAGGATATATTATTTAACATCATTTTATGTGTAGCTCTATTTTAAGGATATATATCAGATAATCAAAAGTTTATGTATTTAAAAAATCTTTTTTTACATTTATATGAGAAAATGCCTTAGATAAGCCATGAAATTTTGGTATTTTTGACCCTTGTAATTTGCATAATTGTAACGTGTCTAAAACAGATACAAAAGTATGAGTTTTTTAGATACAAAAAGCATAAAAATAAATTGTACAAGGCGCATATAGGCATATTTAAGATTTTAGCAACAGCTGTTTTTATCATTCTCGCTTCTGAGAGTGTGTGGTGTCAGTCATTGCCTTTGCGTATAAAAGAAAGCGAAAAAACGTCTTCTTCGCCACAAAGAAAGCCTTTGGCGTCCGTGTTCCCATCTACGATAGACACCACCATGGCACTCACCACAGATACCACTGTTATGTCCCGTATGTCAAAAAAAGAGGACTCTACCGCTGTGGATACCACCAAGAAAAAGGACAAAATCCTTATGGCTGATGTCAAATACAAGGCTAAGGATTTTTACGATATAGATGAAACCAAACGTTGCGCTTACTTTTACAATGAAGCAGAAGTAGAATATGGCGATGTCAAGCTCAATGCTGGTTACATCATGCTGGACTATGGAAATGGTATAGCATATGCTCGTGGTATAATGAATGACACTACTGGTGTACAAGAGCAAAAACCTATCTTTTCTCAGGGTGAACAGTCTTACGATGCGTATTCTATGGTGTATGACTTCAATACCAAACGTGGTTATATAAAAAATGTAAAAACTGAACAGACAGAGGGCTTTGCTGCTGGTAAGTCTGTCAGAAAAGAAGGTGAAGATGTGTATTACGCCTCTGATTTCTATTTTTCTACGGATGAAAAACTGCGTGGCTGGATAGATGGTACTGGTGAGGTTACAGACTATTACATACGTTCTTCACGTGCCAAGATGACAGCAGGCAAGAGTATGGTGGTAGGTTTTTCACAGATGTTCATAGCCGATGTGCCTACTCCGTTGGTACTGCCGTTTGCTTTTTTTCCGCTGAACACTTATCCTACTTCGGGTATTATACTGCCAAGCTATCAGATAACGGAAGACCAAGGTTTTGGTCTTACGGGTTTGGGTTATTATTTTGTTGTGAATGACTATTTGCACATGACTCTTAACGGTGATGTGTACACCAAAGGTTCATGGGGTATAAAAGGAAAACTTGACTATATTTGGAAATACCATTTCCGAGGAAATCTTGCTTTTGAGTATTCCAATGTTGTCATAGGTGAGATAGGACTGCCAAATTACTCAAAGACCAAACCGTGGCGTTTACAGTGGAGCCACTCTCAGGATACTAAATGGATACCGGGATTGTCTCTTTCGGCAAGTGTAAACTTCTCTTCTTCTGGGTATTATGAAAACTCTTTGGACCAGATGTATACCAATAACTACGTGAATAATTCGGTTACTTCTTCGTCCATAAGTTTGAACAAGGTGTGGGGCAATTCGCCTTTTACTACATCGTTGAACATAACGCAGAGCCAAAACAACTCTACTAAGATGATGTCATTGACCATGCCTAACTTTACTCTTACTATGAACCAGATATATCCATTTAAAAAGGAAAGCTCTTCGGGTAAGAAATGGTATGAAAAAATACACCTTTCATGGGCCATGACTGCTACCAACACTGCCAGCAGTATGCCTATTGAGGCGTTCTTAACTAAGGATATGGGTAAATACACCCGTGCTGGTGTTACTCATAGTGTGCCTATTTCAGCTTCTTATAAGGTGCTAAGAAATTTCACTCTTTCTTTGGGTGCTAACTATAACGAATATTGGAATTTTAAGACCACTCAGAAATATTGGGATGATAACGTAGGAGCGGTGGTTACGGATACGCTTTCTGGTTTTAAGGCTCTTAGGACGTTTAACCTCTCGGCTTCGTTGAATACCATACTTTATGGTACGTTCAATTTTGGTAACAAAGGCTCTCTGCGTGCTATTCGTCATGTGATGAACATTCAAAT
>JAQUTH010000143.1 GCA_028709885.1 Flavobacteriales bacterium | reverse complement strand
TAAATATTACATAGCCTATGCCACACGAGAATCCGTTATATTGGAGTTCTCACCTACTATCATATCTATCATTTTGGTGGGAAAAGTAGGCTCTTTTGTAGCATCAAGCATAGGTACTATGCGTGTAACTGAGCAGATAGAAGCTTTGGATGTTATGGGTGTAAACAGTATCAATTATCTTGTTTTACCTAAAATAGCAGCCATGCTTTCATTTATGCCTATACTTATCATGACCAGTATGTTCATGGCTATCTTTGGTGGCTGGGTAGCGGCTGCTTCGTCCAATTTATGTACCACAGCAGAGTTTGTACATGGTCTTCGTGTGCCGTTTGATACTTTTTACGTGGTGTATGCTATGATAAAATCGGAAGTTTTTGCCTTCGTTTTGGTAACACTACCTGCGTATTTCGGTTATTACATAAAAGGTGGTGCGTTGGAAGTAGGTAAAGCCTCTACTAATGCTGTGGTATGGAGCAGTATAGTCATCATAATACTCAATTATGTCCTCACTCAAACCATTTTGGGATAATCATGATAGAAGCTAAAAACATACAGAAATCTTTTGATGGCACACCAGTGCTTCGCGGAATTTCCTCTTCTTTTGAAAAAGGAAAGACCAATCTCATAATAGGGCAGAGTGGAGCAGGTAAGACAGTTTTTTTAAAAACACTCACAGGACTTATCAAACCTGATGACGGGGACATCTTTTACAATGGAATATCATATAAAAGTATGAGCGATGCCGAAAAAGACAATCTTCGTCATGAGATAGGTATGGTTTTCCAAGGAGGAGCGCTTTTTGACTCTATGGATGTGGCAGAAAATGTCGCTTTTCCACTCTCTATGTTCTCATCTATGAACAAAAGCGAAATGGATGATAGGGTAGAATGGGCGTTGAAACGAGTAAACTTGCCCGGTGTACAGAAAAAATACCCATCGGAACTATCAGGAGGTATGAAAAAACGTGTCGCCATAGCGCGAGGCATCATCATGAACCCCAAATATCTCTTTTGCGACGAGCCTAACTCAGGACTTGACCCAAAGACATCCATAGTTATAGACCAGCTAATAAGCGAGATAACACATGAATATGACATTACCACTATCATCAATACCCATGATATGAATTCTGTTATGGAAATAGGCGAAAAAATAGTGTTTCTCAAAGGCGGTTACAAGGCATGGGAGGGGACATCTTCTCAAATACTCAATACCGAAAATGCAGATATAGAAGACTTTGTGTATTCATCACCTATACTCAAAGCCCTTAAAGACAGTAAAACGAATAAATAATATAAAAACGAAAAAGATATGAAATGTGGAATAGTCGGTTTGCCAAATGTGGGCAAATCTACACTTTTTAACTGTTTGTCCAATGCAAAAGCACAATCTGCCAATTTCCCGTTCTGCACCATAGAACCAAATATTGGCGTGGTAAATGTTCCAGATGAACGCCTTGAAGTATTGGAAAAACTCGTTCACCCAGAACGCGTTATGCCAGCAACGGTAGATATAGTAGATATAGCAGGTCTGGTACGTGGAGCATCCAAAGGAGAAGGGCTCGGCAACCAATTCCTTGGAAATATACGTGAAACCAATGCAATAATACACGTGTTGCGTTGTTTTGACAATGACAATATAACTCATGTGGAAGGCTCTGTAAATCCTGTAAGGGATAAAGAAACCATAGATATGGAGTTATGCCTTAAAGACCTTGACACTCTGGACAAACGTCTTGACAAAGAGCGTAAAGCAGCCAAGGTGGGTAACCGTGAGGCAGCCACAGTGGTAGAATTTCTTGAAAAAGTAAAGACATCATTGGAGGATTTTCGCCCTGCTCGAACCATTCCCATGAATGAAGATGAAGAAGAAATAATGAAGTCTCTTCAACTCCTCACCGCCAAACCTATTCTTTACGTGTGCAACGTTGACGAAGCCTCTGCCGTTAGTGGGAACAAATATGTAGATGCTGTGCGTGAGGCTGTAAAACATGAAAAAGCCGAAGTTTTGGTCTTAGCAGCAGCCACCGAAGCCGATATAACAGAATTGGAAACATACGAAGAAAGAAAAATGTTCTTGGATGAGATAGGACTAACCGAACCGGGAGTATCACGTCTTATCCGTAGCGCATTTAGACTTTTATCATTGCAGACATATTTTACGGTAGGAGTAAAAGAAGTGCGTGCCTGGACTATTCCTGTGGGAGCAACAGCACCACAAGCAGCAGGAGTTATTCACACAGACTTTGAAAAAGGTTTTATCCGTGCCGAAGTTATAAAATACGACGATTATATTTCTTACGGTAGTGAAGTAAAAGTCCGTGAAGCAGGTAAAATGCATGTAGAAGGCAAAGAATATGTGGTAGAAGACGGAGACATCATGCACTTCCGTTTCAACGTATAGTAAAACATAAAGCACCATGAAAAAATATCTATACATATTGGCATTTATGAGCGTGTGCATCATGTCGTATGCGCAGAACGTAACGTCTTCCACACGCGTGGTAGTGCCACCTAATAAACCTCAGTACAATAATTACCAACGTCCACAGTCTTCGTATGTAAAACTTGACGGGCGTTTTTATTGTTATACCGACCCTCGTACAGGACGGCAAAGTGTGTATTTTCAAGCAGATAACAACACCAACAAATATGTCAATATCCGTGTTCAGTGTGTTAATGACCGCCTTAGAGACCACATAGAACGCAATATCAATCTTACACCCAATGCTAGTTTTGCCATAGGGCTCAGTGAAGGGTGGAACTGGCAGGAAGGAGAAAAATTATACATTTTTTACCCCAACGGACAACGCCAGATATGGGTATTCCAATCTTCCAGAATGACATACATAAACAGCGCTTGCACTGTAAATGGTTGTTATTGTCCGGGATATGTCAGCTCTAACGACGCTTATCCTACTCTTTCGGTGTGCCGTAACTGCGGACACCCAATATCTGAACATAATTTTTAATGCTGTGAAAAAAAAGGTCTTTTCTATCTTCGTATTATCTTTGTTGGCAACCCCAGTGGTTATAGCTCAGCAAAAAGTAGATATGTACGTGGCAGGAGACCTCATGGCTCACCAAAGTCAGTTAATTTCTGCGCAGAAAGACAGCACGACGTATGATTTTTTACCTGTATGGCAATATGTAAAAGATGATATTTCATCTGCCGATATATCCATAGCCAATATGGAAACAACTCTTTTTGACAAAGGAACGTACAGCGGTTACCCTCGGTTTAAAACGCCAGTTAGCTTTGCTCAGGCGGCAGTAGATGCAGGTTTTGACATATTCCTTCTAGCAAATAACCACATATATGACCAGTACCGAACAGGAGTGCGCAGTACTATCAAAATGCTGGATAGTCTCGGTGTAAAACACGTAGGGGCTTACCGTGATACCGTTTCTCATGAAAAAGACAGAGTGTTGATATATGAAAAAAAAGGCATAAAGTTCGCCATTTTGAACTACACCTATGCCACTAATATAGCATCTTCGGCACCTATTTATGTGAATTATATAGACACTATCCAAATAGAAAAAGACATCCTTTTGGCAAAAGAAAAGAAGGCAGACATCATTGTAGCCACTTTTCACTGGGGTAGAGAATACCAAATGCTACCACAGCCTATCCAACAGCGTAGGATAAATTTTCTTTTGAAAAACGGAGTTTCTGTCATCATCGGAGGGCATCCACATGTGGTGCAGCCGATGGAATGTATAAAGGACAAAAATGGCAATATACGCGCTGTGGTGTATAATTCACTGGGCAATTACATCTCAGGACAGCGCACCGTCAATACCCAAGGAGGAGCAGCGGCGCATTTGTCATTTCAAAAAGACGCAGACGGAAAAGTCAAAATAACGGATGCTTCATACTCGCTGGTGTGGGTGTGGAAGCCAAAAGACACCGCTGGCAGAGAACAATTTTATATTCTACCAGTCCGTGCAGCCGAAAAAGGAAAATATCCACTCACCAGTGCTGAAAAAGAACTTTTTGGAGCTTTTACATTCAATGCAAGAGAACTTTTTTCTCAAAACAACAAAGATATTAACGAACGAAAAGAATAACGATGATGAAAAAAAAAGTAGGAATAGATGCTATAACATATTATGTGCCATCGCTGTATTTGGATATAGAAACATTAGCACATGAACGTTCAATAGAACCAGCCAAACTCCAAAAAGGTCTCGGGCTTAAAGCTATGGCTCTTTGCGATGCAGATGAAGATACCATAAC
>JAQUTH010000142.1 GCA_028709885.1 Flavobacteriales bacterium | reverse complement strand
AAGCCGTTTTTGACCTCATACCCGTCATAAGCACCGAATACAACATAGAAGGCAACCCTACACCTGAATTTATAGAACTAACCCTCAAAGCCTTCCCAACGCAGGTAACTCTTGTGCCAGACGCTCCGTCTAACATCACATCAAATGCTGGGTGGAACACTGTTAAAAACTTAGACTTTCTCACCGAAGTTACCAAAAAATACCATGCACAGGGCATACGCGTATCTATCTTTGTTGACCCCGACAAAACCATGGTAGAAGGAGCCAAAAAAGCAGGTGCAGACCGTGTAGAACTATACACAGAACGTTTTGCTCGTCTGTATGGACAAGGAAACAAAAGCTCTATCATACCTTACAAAGAAGCTGGACTATACGCCAAAAGCATAGGTCTTGGACTCAACGCAGGTCATGACCTCTCACTGGATAACATAGAGTTTTTCATCAGCGAACTTCCTTTTACAGATGAAGTATCAATAGGACACGCCTTGATAAGCGAGGCTTTGTACTTAGGATTAGAAAACACCATAGGCTCTTATTTGAACAAGATAAAAAGAGCCTCTTTATAAAAAAGTTTTGTTTAAAACTAAAAAAGCGCACCTTCGGTGCGCTTTTTTTATTGCTGAATATTACAATGATTCGTTCACTAAATCCTCAGCCTTGGTATAAGCCTGCGAAAGACCATCTGCTTTTTTACCGCCTGCGGTAGCATAAAATTCCTGTCCGCCACCATTACCGTCTATGCACGAAGCCAATTCCTTGACTATCTTGCCAGCATGCCAGCCTTTTGCCTTTGCCAAATCCTTGGATATGATGACCGAAAGACCTATCTTATAACTGTTTTCTTTGTTTCCTACCACAGCAAAAAGGTTTTCTACCTCGCTGTCCAATTCAAAGAGTAGATTTTTAACAAACAACGGGTCTAACTCCACTGTTGAATATATGAAATTGACATCTCCAATAGTATGAATAGAACGTTTCATGTTCTCTTTTATCATAGAGATTTTTTCTTTCATGAAACCGCCCAATTCCTTTTTAAGGTTTTCATTTTCCATAATAACAGTCATAGCAGCCTTTTCAAGGTCTCTATTACCTTTGAAAACATCGCGCAACACATGCAATTCTTCCTCTTTTTTCTTGTAGAAAGACACAGCAGCGTCAGATGTAATAGCCTCTATACGACGGATACCAGCTGCAATACCACCTTCGGAAAGTATCTTGAAAAGACGTATGCGCATGGTGTTATCCACGTGAGTACCTCCACAAAGCTCTACACTCTGTCCAAAACGAATAGTACGGACACTATCTCCGTATTTTTCGCTGAAAAGAGCCATAGCGCCATCAGCAACAGCATCGGCATATTTGACATCTCTGTTTTCTTTGAGTGGGTAACCTTCTTTTATATCTTCATTTACCAAATCCTCTACTTTTTGCAGTTCTTGGTCGGTCATTTTAGCAAAATGAGAAAAGTCAAAACGAAGTCCCTCTGGTCCTACTGCCGAACCTTTTTGTTCCACATGAGTACCCAGAACTGTGCGAAGTGCTTTTTGCAAAAGGTGAGTAGCTGAGTGGTTAGCCGCAGTAGCATTTCTGCGCTGTTTGTCCACCACTGCATGGAAAGTACCAGTAAGGTCCACACCCTGAGGTAGTGATTTTATGATATGAAGCGACAGATTATTTTCTTTTACTGTACCCAAAACCTCTATCTTAGTACCGTTAGGAGCTACTATATAACCTGTATCACCTACCTGACCGCCACATTCACCATAAAAAGGCGTAATAGGAAACACTACCTGATAAAATGCTCCTTTTTTGTTTTCCACACGGCGGTATTTTGAGATTTTGACCTCACATTCCAGTGTGTCATAACCTATGAACATACTTCCAGTATCGTCAGAAAGAATTTCCCAGTCTTCTATCTTAGATACAGCAGCACGGCGGGCACGTTCTTTCTGCTCCGCCATGTGATGTTCAAAACCTTCTATATCCACTTGATAGCCTTTTTCCTTTGCCAAAAGAGCTGTCAAATCCAACGGGAAACCGTATGTATCATATAGTTCAAATACCTTTTCTCCTGCTATTTCTTTGCCTTTGGTCTCACCGATAATCTGTTCCAAACGTGAAAGACCTTTTTCCAATGTGTTGAGGAATGAAAGCTCCTCCTCACGGATAACATTTTCTACCAAACGACGCGATGAACGTATCTCTGGGAATGATTCTCCCATTTCACAGTCTATCACATCTACCAGACGGTAAAAGAAAGGCTCTTTCAGTCCAAGGAAAGAATAACCGTAACGCACCGCACGGCGCAAAATACGGCGTATGACATATCCAGCGCCGTTATTAGTAGGCAGCTGACCGTCTGCTATGGCAAATGCCACCGCACGTATGTGGTCTGAAATAACGCGAATGGCTATGTCTGTTTGGAGGTCTTCTCCGTATTTTTTACCTGACATCTGCTCCAAAGCGTGAATGTATGGCGCAAAAATATCGGTATCGTAATTGGAGTGTTTGCCTTCCAGTACACGGCAAAGACGCTCAAAGCCCATGCCTGTATCTACGTGATTATGTGGCAATGGTTCCAAAGAGCCGTCAGCCTTGCGGTTGTACTGCATAAAGACAAGATTCCATATCTCTATCACCTGAGGGTGGTCTTTATTGACTAATTCTGCTCCAGCTACCTGTGCTTTTTCCTCTGCTGAGCGGAGGTCAACATGTATTTCAGATGAAGGACCGCATGGACCTTGATCTCCCATTTCCCAAAAATTGTCATGTTTGTTACCGCGTATGATTCTTTCCTCTGGTACGTATCGTTTCCAAAGGTCATGAGCTTGGGTGTCAAAAGCGAGATTTTCTTTTTCATCTCCCTCAAAAACTGTTACATACAGTATTGAAGGGTCTATCTTGTACACTTTGGTGAGCAGTTCCCATGCCCATTCTATGGCTTCGGCTTTGAAATAATCGCCAAAAGACCAGTTGCCCAACATCTCAAACATGGTATGGTGGTACGTGTCCACGCCTACTTCTTCCAAATCATTGTGTTTACCAGAAACCCTCAGACATTTTTGTGTATCGGTAGCACGAGGATATTTCGCCGCCGCGTGTCCCAAGAAAATGTCCTTAAACTGGTTCATACCAGCATTGGTAAACATAAGTGTGGGGTCGTCTTTAAGCACTATGGGTGCTGACTTTTCTACGTGGTGGCTTTTGGAAGCAAAAAAATCCAAAAAAAGCCTTCTAACTTCTTGTGATTTCATCTTTTGTATTTAAAATTTACCTTTTCTTTTAGGATAAATTGATTTTCATGTGTTGGCACAATACCAAAAGACAAAAATACTAAATTTTTGCTAAATACACATCTATAAATGAGATGATACACATTCGGACAAAAAAAATTATTACCTTTGTCCTCATATTACAGATAAAAGCACCTTCTCAGATACAGATATAATGCCTAAAAACATAAAATATTACTTTGACCCTATAACCTTGTCATATAAAAAGGTTAAAATAGGTTTTTTATCCAAAGTAAAAAAATCCATCATTTGGTTTGTTACCACAGGAGCACTCTGGGTGGCACTTTACTTCACAATAGTCCACTTTATACCCACACCAAAAGAACTTGCTCTTATGCGGGAAATAGAGAATATGACCATAAACTATGACCTTCTCCAACGCCAACTAAGCGAAAACGAAGAACGCCTTGCCGAAGTGGAAAACCGTGATGACAACCTCTACCGCGTAATATTTGAAAGCGACCCATATTCATCCACCAAACGCTCTGGTTCTATAAATCCCGATAGTTATTTTGACCAAATGCGCGGTTATAACTATTCAGACATCATCATCAATGCCACAAAGAAAATGGAGGAGCTCACCAAAAGGATATATTCCGAAAGCAAATCTTTGGACGAGGTAGCTTCTTTGGCATTGAAAAAAGAGGAAATGCTACGCAGCATGCCAGCCATACCACCAGTAACGATAGACGTTATGCGCCGAGCCAACCTTTCCAGTTACGGTATGCGTATGCACCCTATTAGTAAAATATGGACTATGCACTACGGAATGGACTTTTCAGCACGCATCGGCACACCGATATACGCCACTGGCGACGGGCGTGTCATCTTTGCCGGAAGGGACAATTCAGGATACGGTATGTACGTAGTAATAGACCACGGTTTTGGATACAAAACTCTTTACGGACACATGAGCAAGATACTCACCTCCAAGGGTAAAAAAGTAGTGCGCG
>JAQUTH010000141.1 GCA_028709885.1 Flavobacteriales bacterium | reverse complement strand
TTTCTTTCTTTTATATTATGCTAAACCAGTTTGTTATTAACCAAATATTCAGCTATTTGAACCGCATTTGATGCAGCTCCTTTTCTTAGATTGTCAGCTACGACCTACATATTTATCGTATTAGCTTGGGTCTCATCACGACGCAAACGTCCTACAAACACTTCATCTTTTTCATGGGCTGTCAGAGGCATTGGATAAACGTTATTTTTAACATCATCTTGAACCACTACTCCTGGCATTTGACTAAGCAATGAGCGAACTTCTCCCAGCGTAAAATCTTTCATAAACTCCACATTTACAGCCTCTGAGTGTCCTCCCATAGTTGGGACGCGTACCGTTGTTGCTGTTACTTTGATATCGTCATCACGAAGGATTTTACATGTTTCATTCACCATTTTCATCTCCTCTTTTGTGTAACCATTATCAAGAAAAGAGTCTATATGAGGCAAAATATTCATATCTATTCTATATGGATATATCATTGGAACATCCTTAGCATCAGCACGTTCTGCCATCATTTGATCTATTGCACGCTTTCCAGTACCAGTTATAGACTGATATGTTGTAACCACAACGCGTTTAATTCCATATTTTTGATGTAAAGGAGCTAACGCCATAACCATTTGAATGGTAGAACAGTTAGGATTTGCTATTATTTTGTCTTCTTTTGTCAAAACATCAGCATTTATTTCTGGAACTACCAGTTTTTTAGTTGGGTCCATGCGCCATGCAGACGAATTATCAACCACCGTTGTACCAACTTCCGCAAATTTTGGAGCCCATTCCAACGAAGTACCGCCACCAGCTGAAAAAATGGCGATATCCGGACGAGCAGCAACAGCGTCTGACATGGAAATGACTGTATATTTTTTGCCTTTATATGTTATTTCTTTGCCTACCGAACGCTCTGATGCTACTACCAATAGTTCATCAAGAGGAAAATTCCTCTCTGAAAGGACTTCGAGCATCTTACCACCTACCAATCCTGTGGCTCCTACTACTGCTACTTTCATTTGAATACTTTTTGTTAATTTTGTTTATTTATTGAATTTTCTATGTTGTTTTATAGAAATGCAAATATATATTCTTTATATGAGAAATAAAACTTTATCAATACTTCTTTTTGTTAAATATTTAACAAATATAAAGATTTTTATTTTATCTCTTTGCTATTTACCCATTTTATATATGCCCTTCTGTTAATGCCATGCTCACGCAAATTTTCTGCAAATGCATGATAACCTGGACGTTGAGGGTCTGCACACATATAAAGATATTTATGTTTTTCGTAATTTAGTACAGCATCCAAAGCTCCTACTTCTGGTATTAAAATAGGCGCAGGAGGTAGTCCAGAGTACATATATGTGTTATATGGCGAATCTATTTTCAAATCATTTAGATACACGCGAAAAACAGGAAATCGCTCTGGATTTTTTTCAAGAATAGCATAAACTACCGTCGGGTCGCTCTGCAAACGGATATTTTTATTCAGTCTATTTATGTAAAGTCCAGCCACAACACTCTGTTCATCAGCCTTTTTGGTCTCACTCTGCACTATGGAGGCTAGTGTGGAAATATCTACAAACGACATATTCATCTGCTGAGCTTTGGCTGTTCTTTCATCATTCCAAAATAGCGAATATTCACTAACACAGCGTTTTACAAATTCTTTTGCCGATGTATTCCAATAAAAACGATATGTGTTTGGTATAAAAAAGCTTCTAACTGTTTGTGCATTAAATCCTTGTGCATTCAAGAATGTTGTATCAAGTATTTCAGAAATCAAAGAAAGAGAATCTGCCTCTATTTGCTTAGACACAGCAGAAGCTAATTCATTGATATTATGTATATTATTAAAAGTAACTGATACTTCATCTCCATTTTGTGTGTAAATACGACGAAGTACGTTGAAATTATTTTCTCCTTTTGAAAAGGAAAATTTACCAGCATGCGGATTTTCATACTTTTTTTCAATACCATAAATGAAAAAAGGCAACAGTACATTATGTTTAGTTTTTTCTTTTAACATGCTGTTTAACTGCTCATTAGATGTACCTGTTCTTATGTAAAAAACAGTATCCTCCATTATAGACGAAGCAAAAAGAGAATACGCTGCATAAGCACAAAACAGTATTATGAGGGAAAAAACGGAAAAAAATAATATTTTAAAAATTTTCATTATTCTTAATGTATTACATTAAATAATCTTTCTTAAATAGATGATATACTGATACATCTGTGTATTTTTCATTGTGATATAACCACTGTGGACGTACTTCTTTTTTTACCATAGAAAGTGAAGAAAAAAGAGCGTTTGATGCTTCGTTCTCTACTGATACTTCAGCCCATATTTGATTCAAATCAAATGCCTTGAACGCATAATCAAAAGCCAAAGTAAGCGCTTCCTTAGCATATCCTTTGCCGTATTGTTCTGACGGATAAATGATTACGCCCACTCCACAGCGATGATGAAGGGGAGAAAAATCATAAAAATCTACAAAGCCAATAGGTTTTTCATCATTCTTCAAACAAATAACCAAACGCAACTGTTTTTCTTTAAATATGTCAGGCACAGATGTTTCAAGTATTTTTTCCAGTGTAAAACGCGAAAAAGGCACACGGGTATCGCACACATTCCAAAGAGACGCATCATTTTCAACAGCCATAAAAAACGTCAAATCAGATGGTTCAAGACTGCGCAAACGCAATCTTTCAGATGTAAGTTTTATCATTTTATTCATATATTCCTTCAAATGTTTTTTCTGCTTTTCCAGTTAAAAAAACATTTTCATACTTTACATTTTGTACTTTAAAATCTACCGTCAAATACCCTCCTAAGGCATTTAAACTTATTTTTTCACTACGGAGCAAACCTGAATAATGCGCCGCCAAAGCTACCGCAACCGCACCAGTTCCACACGCCAGCGTTTCATCTTCCACCCCGCGTTCGTAAGTGCGAAGATAGATAGTTTCCCCTTTTAAATAAGCAAAATTAACGTTTGTTCCTCCTTGGGATGCAAAGAATTCATCATTTCTCACTTTTTTTCCTAAAATTCTAACGTCCATTTGGTTCAAAACATCATCTTCTAAAAATTTTACATAATGTGGCGAACCTGTATTTAAATAAAAACTATTTTCATTCATTTCCCTGACTTCCAATTCATTGGAAAAAGAGAAAATCCTATCTACATTTTTCATTCCAAGTCTTATTTCTTCATCTGAGACAAACGCATGATGCACCCCGTCAATAGCCTCAAACGACGTTTTTTCTCTCTTAAAAACGTCCAAATCTCTTGCAAATGCAACTATGCACCGCCCGCCATTTCCACACATAGTACCTTGATGTCCATCGGCGTTGAAATAAATCATGGAAAAGTCCTGTATTTTGCTGTTTCTAAGGAGTATAAGTCCGTCAGCTCCTATTCCAAAACGTCTGTCGCACATTTTTTCCACCAAGACGTAATCTTGATATGGAAAGTGCTCATCACGGTCATCAATGATGATAAAATCATTTCCAGCACCTTGATATTTACAAAATTTTATCTGTTTCATGCTACAAAGGGACAAAAAAAACCTTTATGACACAAATCATAAAGGCTTTTTTTACAATAAAATGTAAAATAGTTATTTTTTGCTAAAAACGATAACCGATATTCATTTGAAATGAATTATTCTGTCCTGAAATATGTTCTGTGTTTGCTTTTATATTCACATTAACGGTTGTTTCTGAGGAAGTTATCTCAACATCTTTCAATATGAAATTCTTTTGAAGAGTTTTCATCAGACCCATGACGTAGCGAATTTCGGCAAAAAGTCCAAATTTGAACTCATACGTTGCTCCAAAAGTACCCCCAAAGTCTATTTTTTTATACATATAGCTGATATTCTTTTCCTTAGCGCCTTCTATTGCCGTTGCTTTTCCTTTAAATCCCATTCCATACCCAAAGTAAGGACCTATCAAAAGTGCTGTGTTTTTAATAGGATAAAATTTAGCTAAAACAGGGATTTGTAAATATGAAAGACGCAGATTTTCAGGACGATATACTTCCGTTGGGAATGTAGGAATATAAGGATTGGATTCCAACGAAGCATACATAGCACCCTTTCCATAATTGACGCTATAATCTATCTCAGCCTGTATGTGAAACCATTTATGAATAGGAAAATCAGCTGTTGCACCTATCATCCAACTGGTTATCGGGTCAAAAGAAAAACCTCCTATTCCCTTTACTTCTTTGCCTTCTAAAAGAGTATTAAACTGCCCCAGAGGTATGTCAAG
>JAQUTH010000140.1 GCA_028709885.1 Flavobacteriales bacterium | reverse complement strand
GATGTTCAAAAGACGTTTAAAGATGGGCAAATAGTGGCTGTTTTTACTTTGAAATTGGAAGAACCGAACCCTGTTGTTTTGTAGAAAGTGTGATGTAGTAATGCCAGAGATTAAATGTTGTCAAGCTTATGATGGACTTTTTAGTGTTGGATTACTTAGGAACAAAAAAATAGGGCAGGATTTTATCCTGCCCTATGGCTTTTATGAAAAGATGTGTATTACTCTTCTACTACTGCCACGCGGTTAAGGGAAGCAGTGGCGTATGGGCTGGCTGTTGAGCCAAGACCTTTTACGTCAAGTTGTGATTTGTTTACACCTTTTGATACCAAGTAATCAGCAACGTTTTGTGCGCGTTGTTTGCTTAGCTGCATATTACGTGTTGCACTACCTGTTTGTTTGTCAGCGTAACCTTTGACAACGTATTTTTTGTCAGGGTTTGCTTTGATGATTTGAGCTACAGCGTCAAGATTAACTTTTTCTTTTGCAGTAAGTGTTGTTTGACCTATTGGGAAGAATGTTGCCAATGGAGCCAATGGAGCAGCTTGTCCTTCTACTACCTGAGCTGGTTTGTTTTTCTCAGCAGCAAGTTCGTCAGCAAGAGCTTTGTTTTTAGCATTTGCAGCAGCAAGATCGTCTTCAAGACCTTTGATGCGGTTGTTGAATGGAGTAAGGTCTTCTTTTGTAAGCTCTGAAGCGCGTTTGAATGTTCTGTTAGGGAAGTGGTAAGTGATACCGGCTGTAACAGCTCCTATGCCGTCAAACATACGAGATTTGTTGTAGTCAAATTTAGAATCCAATAATGTGCCTTTGATGTCAATATTGATATCAATAGCTTTTGATACGCGGAATTTGTTGAACAAACCAGCGTTGAAAGCAAATGAATTGCTCTGTTCGTTTGTTGCAGAGATACCACCGAAACCAACGTAAGGTATGATTTCATACACGCGGTTTGCTTTGTATCCACCTATTGCAGCAGAAAGGTTCAACATGAAGTCTACATGGTAGTGTAGATAGTTCATTTTTGTTTTGAAGTCATGAGTTTGACCCAAACGAGGAGCTTCTATGAATGGATTTGAAGCATCGTTGGTAAATCCTTTTGCTGTAAGTCCTGCTACCTGGATACGAGCACCATATATAGGTGTAATCCATTTACCTACTGATAGGTCAAATGCAGGAGAGATGCGCTCTGATTTTTTACCTATGCTATTGAAACCTTCTGTGAAGTACATCTGTGCTCCTGCGCCAGCTGATATAAACCAGTTGTCCCAAAAACCATTAGTGATGTAAGGACCACGTTTGGTCTGTTGTTGTTCTGCTGTTTGTGCAAAAGCAGATACTGAAATAAACATAAATGCCAAGGCAATTAATGTTTTGTTTAGAGAAATGTTGTTCATTTTTATTAAACTTTTTTTGATTTTAGTTTTTCAATAAATTTTGAAATCGTTATATCTCACATAATGAGATGTTTTTATGGTTATACATAATTCGCAATTCAAATACAAAGATAAATCTTTTTTTTTGATAACTATTCACTTTGTTGGGTAAATTATTCAATAAAGGTTAATTTTAACATAAATACCCAATTCTTAATGCCCCTTCTGATAGGTGGTTAGCTCTGTATTTATTGATAATTTAATCAAAAAAAATGACAGAGCTGTATTGTGATAAAAAAACTTTTTTTATGGCAATAATTAATATTTTTTCAATATTTTAGCACGAAGAATATAGAACAATCAACAAAATGAGTGAAAAAGATAATAAATACGTAATATGCCTTGGCCGTCAATATGGTTCAGGCGGACATAAAGTAGGTCAGTATTTATCTCAAATGCTTGGAATAGAGTATTACGATAAGGAAATAATAGCAAAAGCATCTTTGCAAAGCGGTATAGTGCCAGAATATTTTGAAAAAGCAGATGAGAGAGCTCCGGGTTCTTTTTCGCAGATGCTAACCACCAGTATGTTTGCTGTTGGAGGAGCTTTTGCGTATAACAATGCTCTGTCAAATGATAATATTTTCATGCACCAGGCAGAAGTGATACGGTCTTTGGCTCAGAAAGGTTCGTGTATTATAGTGGGTAGATGTGCCGATTATATCCTTAGAAATATGGAAAACTGTTTTGCTGTGTTTGTAAGTGCGCCTATGGAAGAAAGAGTAAAAAGGATAATGAAACGCGAGGGGATAGAAAAAGCCGAAAAAGCTGAGGAAAAAGCTAAAAAGGTTGACAAACTCCGCCGTGGGTATTACAATTACTACACCGAAAAACATTGGGGAAGAGCAGATTCTTATCAGTTGATAATAGACTCTTCAATTTTAGGTGAAGAACAAACAGCGTGCTTTATAAGAGATTTTGTGTTGCGAGCTTTGGAAGATAGATAAAATATAGATATGAAAAACAATATAAATATACTTTTGATAGGTATTGTAGGGTTGTTGAGTGTTTCAAACTCTTATGCTCAGAATAGAAATGTAAAACCCTCTAATAATAGCAGGACAGAGATAAAAAAAACACCTACATATAATAAGGAGATAAATACGGACCAAAAAACAAGAGTTGTAAGTCCAAAGCAGGTGCAAAAGAGCAAATACACCAATAACGCTGTGAACTATCCTATCAATGCTCCGCGTCCTGTTTCTAACAGCTCGTATCATAATTCTTGGAATCAAAGACAATATCAAAATCAGCACGGCGTAGTGATAACACGTCCGTCTGAAAACATCAAAATACAACGTAATGTATATGATTATGGTAGAAAGGTTACTCCTCCTTTCCGTTCTAAGATAGTGTATCATAAAGGAATAAGCTATCGTTATTACAATGGTGTTTATTACCGTCCGTATGGAGATACTTATATAGTATCTCGCCCGCCAGTTGGTGCGGTAGTGGCGGCTGTCCTTTTGAATGAATTAGTTAAAATATCTGTTGTGAATAATGCTGTAACTCATAACTACTACTATGATGACGGAACTTATTACATACGTGATGTTACCAATAATTACCGTGTAGTAGAGGCTCCTGTGGGCGCAGTAGTGGATATGCTGCCTTCTGGTGCTATGGAAGTGAGGATAAATAACACCACTTATTATATGGTGGGAGATACTTATTACCGTCCTATAAACTTAGACGGATACATGCGTTTTGAGGTGGTGGGAGGCATTATGTAGTCTGCTCTCCAATTTTTTCTATTCAAAATGAAGTGATGAAAAACAAAAAAACCGTTCAAACAATATTTGAACGGTTTTTTGTAGCCTTACTAGGATTCGAACCTGGACTGAATGAACCAAAATCACATGTGCTACCATTACACCATAAGGCTATCTTGGTTTTTCCGTGGGCAAAATTAGGTAAAAAACCTCATTCTTGCAAATGAAAATATTTAAAATGATGTTTTTAGTTCAATATTCTTTTTAATTCTGTCTAAACCAGTCCTTTTAATAGCACTAAGGGCAAATTTTTCTTCAAAATATTTATCATCCATATTTAACCAACTGTTTTTGTCAAGGTGTAAGATATCTTCATTTGGACTAAAATCATCTTCTTCGCTGCTTTTTGCAAAGCGGTTCCATGGGCAAACGTCCATGCAGGTATCGCATCCATAGACTCTATTGCCCATTTTTGCGACTATATCATCTGGTATTTTTTCTTTTGATTCTATGGTATGAAAAGAAATACATTTTCTGGCATCTATCGTTCGTGAACCGTCAATAGCTCCTGTTGGGCAAGCCATTTGACATCTTCTACATCCTTTGCAAATGTCCTGAATGGGTAGTGGAGAATCATAAGACATAGCCACATCCATTATTATTTCACTGATGAAAAAATAAGACCCATGCTGTGGCACTATCAACATTCCACTTTTTCCTATCACCCCAAGTCCACTACGTCGCGCCCATTCGCGTTCTGCCACTGGCGCTGAATCTGTAAATGCACGATATGAAAACTCTCCTATTTCTTTTTTCAGTGCTACGCAAATGTGGTGCATTTTGTCTTTAATCACTGTGTGATAGTCTTTTCCGTATGCGTATTTTGAAAAAATGGGGGTGTTGTTATCTTGTATTTCTTTTGGAAAATAATTCATCAGCAGAGAAATGACGCTCTTTGCCTCGGGAACTAAAAGCCCGGGGTCTGCGCGTTTGTCGGCATTGCGTTCCATGTAGCTCATGGTGGCGTTTTTGCCTTCACTAACCCAATGTTTTAGATGTTGGTCTGTTTCTGGTAAATATGTGGCAGAAGATACTCCGCAGGAGAAAAAGCCTTCTTGCTGAGATAGTTTTTTTACCAATGCGTTTATTTCTTCAC
>JAQUTH010000018.1 GCA_028709885.1 Flavobacteriales bacterium | reverse complement strand
CAAAAAGATAAGATACACCACCAATATGAAGTTTGTCCTTTCTACTTATGATATGACCAACAATCTTCAATTATACACCCGAGAATTTGCTCTTTCTGGCAGTGGAAATGCTCCTTCGGTGGCAGACCAAAATGCTATAAACAATATGCGTTCCAGCGTCAGATTTTATATAGAGGATAACTTCAAATTCAGAACAAAAATACTTGAACTGGAAAAACCAGATAAAAAAGGCAAGATAAAAGGACTATACATTAATTGTGGTACTACCATTGGGGTTAAAAATGGAGACCTATTTATAGTGTATGCTCTGGATAGCATAGGTGGGGTGGAGACATTCCGCCAGATAGGACGTGTACGCGCTCGTATTGTTATGAGCGACGAGGTAACTTTCTGCTCTTTTTCCTCTGGTACGACAGATATAGTGGCTGCTTATAATGGCGGTGCTACCCTAATGGCGGTGAGCGCAGGAGAAGCTATTTTCTAATGTCCTCATTTGTATATAAAAGCTCGCTTGATGCGGGCTTTTTTTTTTATTTTAATATATTTAATCTTTTGTGTATCACGGTGTATATTTTGTAGTATATTTGTTTTCTATAAAACATAAATATATACAATCATGAAAACAATAAAAAAGATGTTAGATGTTTTTCTGCACATAGCAGCTCAAAGTCATCGTTTGGGAGTGAACCTTATACGAATAGCCATTTTGGTGATTTTCGTGTGGATAGGTGGACTAAAATTTTGGAATTATGAAGCCGAAGGTATAGTGCCTTTTGTGGCCAACAGCCCTTTTATGAGCTTTTTTTATACCAAAGAAGCACCTGAGTATAAAGAATATAAACTCAAAGAAGGCGAATATGATGCCGTTAAAGTAGATTGGCATACCCAGAACAATACTTATGGGTTTTCTCATGGGCTCGGTATTCTGATTATGGGAATAGGCATACTGACTTTTTTGGGTATTTTCTGCCCTAAGATAGGTCTTGTGGGTGCTTTATTGGCTATTGTTATGACGATAGGCACTTTGTCTTTTCTGGTAACAACGCCTGAGGTATGGGTGCCAGATTTGGGTAGTGGTGAGCATGGTTTCCCTCTTTTGACTGGTGCTGGACGTTTGGTGATAAAGGACGTAGCTATCATCGCTGGTGCGGTGGTGTTAGTGTCGGACTGTGCCAAACGCATATTGGAAAAGAGAAAATAATAGTACTACGCAGCAAAAAAGCTCGCCCCGAAGGGGCGAGCTTTTAGTTTTAAATATATTTGGAAATCAGTCTTTTAGGTAATATTCCACCGTTGTAACCACGCGCACGGTTTTTAAGTATGGTGTGTTTTCGTCGCGGTCTGTTATGCTAAACTGACCTTGGTTGGCGTATTTTATTTTGCCCAATGTGCTTTGGCTGTCAGTGGCAAATTTTTCTGCTGCTTGGCGAGCGTTTTGGGTAGCTTTTTGTATCATTTCAGGTTTTATTTCGTTTAGTTTGGTAAACTGAAAAGATGTGTTGTACTGGTAGTCGTTGGCTCCTATGGCTATTCCTTGGCGCAGTAGGTCAGACTGACGTGCCATTAGCTGACGCACTAAGTCCACCTTGTCCGATGCTACTATTATCACTTGTGTTACGTTGTAGCGATATTTTACGGGTGATGAATTGTACTGTTCGGCTTCCATGTCTATGACCTTGGCAGGGGAGATGCTTATCTGTTCTGCTGGTATGCCGTTGGAGGTGAGAAATTCTACTATTTTCTTGTTGCTGCTTTCTATGTTGGAATAAACTACTTGGATTTCCTGTCCTACTTCTTTGTACATAAGAGGCCAGATGACGCGGTCTGCTTTGACTTCCATTTCTGAGAGTCCTTTTACTGACACCACCCGTTCACTGTCTTTGAAGTGTACTATGCCTGCTTGTATTGCCAATCCTATCACTGATAGTCCTATGGCAAGTATTAAGGCTGATATGATTAGCGCTTTTGAATTTGATTTTTCCATTTTATGTTTTTTTAATGTTATTTCCAGTGAGGCTAAGTTACAATTTTTTATATCATGATTAAAAAAAACATATAAAATGTTTTTGTTAAATAAATAGTGCCTACTTTTGTCAAATATCATTATCTTTGGATTCGAAAAAATATATGCAAAATAGATATATGTAAGGCTACTTTCCATATTATATAATCAAAGAAGATACACATGAAGAATATATTAAAAATATCTCTTGTTATTTTGTTTTTTTTGAACTCTTTTTTTACATCAGAGGCAGCAAAAGAGCATTACAACGTACTTTTTATTCAGTCTTACACGGAACAGACACCTGGAGCTACCACCCTTACAGATGGATTGAAATCAGCTTTTTGTAAAACAGGACTGGATATACACCTTACTACCAAATATGTGGATGTAGATTATTATGCGTATGTCATGGAACAGGAAATACTGCGTAATTACTGCAAGGAGGCACGTGAAAAAGGCATTGATTTAATAATAACTATGGGCGATGAAGCTCTGTATTCTCTTATGACTTGTGGCGATACTCTTGCTTGGCATACTCCGATAGTGTTTTTTGGTGTGAAATTTCCCGATGAGGAAATGATAAAAGCCCACCCAAATCTCTGTGGGTATTATTCTCGTCCAGATTATTTAAAAGTACTCAATACAGCACGTACTCTTTTTCCAGATAGAAAAAAAGTGGTTTACATATCGGATAATAGCCATATGAACCGTGTGGCAAAAAATATTTTTGAAAAACAGTGTCAAGTTTTCTTGAAGAAAAATCCAGATTACACCACTGTTTATTACAATGTAGAGACGGACCGTTCAAGTCCTGCGGTACGTTCAGTGTGTTATCCTCACAATGCCGAAGGAAAGATAGTGGTGATACCTAAATGGAGCCCATTTATGTCCTTTTTGGGTGAAAACTCAAAAGCTCCATTCTTTTCAGTAGAGTTGCTCTCTTTGACAAATGGGGCTTTATGCGTAAGTGATTATTCGCCAACAAATATAATATCTGATGTTGTCTTTTCGGCTGTGAAAATACTCTCAGAAAAGATATCTCCATCTGAAATAGGCGTGTCTGAGTATAAAAACAATTTTTTCTTTGATTACAAACAAATACGGTATTTTAATGTTCCAATACCTCAGGTAGAGAATATAGGAGCTATATCTAATGCTCCGTTTATGGAACGTTACGGTGTGCTGGTATTCGTTATGTTGATAGTGTTGATAGTAGTAGTGGCGATACTATTACTTTGGCTTCTATATAATGCCAGAAAATTAGCTGTAAAAAGAAAATCAGAGGATTTGGAACGGGCTATACAGAAACAAATACGCACGCAACGTGATGAATTTGATGATATTCTTCAAGCTATGGATGAATGTCTTATAGTGTATGATAAAGACCTCAATATTCTTTTTTCCAACAATGCACTTTATAGGTCATTGGGGTTAGGAGAAAAGACTACTGCATATTATAAAAATTCACATGCAGGCATTATTTTTGATTTGAGACAAAACGAAAAGTCTGTCCTTTTTCCACTATTGGAGTATGTAATGTCTGAAAATAAAAGCATTTCCATCCCAAAAGATGTGTATATACAATGTCTTGAATCGAACGTATCATTCCCTATTTCAGGAGAAATAGTCCCGGTATGTTCTGGCGAAAAGCTCACAGGAGTGTCTTTATCTTTCAAGAATATAAGTGAGGCTGAAATGCAGGCAAGACTATTTCATCTGGCGGTGGATGATAGTTTCATTTATCCATGGCAATATGATATTAACGAACATGAAATGAAGTTTCGCAATAATTTTTTGCAGATGTTCGGATATCAAGAAGGAAAAACGACTCTTACATCTGAAGAACTACGTGAAAGAATACATCCAGATGATTTTGGTGTGTTGTCAGAAGAAATGAGAAGCGTGGTAGGTAATATTAATCTCCATAAGAGATTTTCTTTTAGACTCAAAAAAATGGATGGTAGTCTTGAATGGTGGGAAACGCGTATTACCAGCTACCGAGGTAATGCTTTCAATAGCACACCAATAATTCTTGGTATATCTATGAGTATTCAACGCTATAAGGATGTTGAAGCACAACTAACCCAAGCACGTGATGATGCCATGAAAGCCAATAAGTTAAAAAGTGCATTCTTAGCTAATATGAGCCATGAGATACGCACTCCGCTTAATGCCATAGTAGGCTTTTCAGACCTCTTGAAAAACTATGAAGAGTTTTCTGCCAAAGAAAGAGACCAGTTTATTTCCACTATAAGCCTTAACTGCAATCTCCTTTTGGCACTTATAAATGATATTTTAGACCTTTCAAGGATAGAATCGGGAAGTATGGAGTTCAAAATGGAACAACACAACCTGCCTTTGCTCCTGAAAAACATACAAGCATCTCAAACTGTAAATATGCCCCAAGGAGTGGAACTGCGCCTTGATATGCCAGAAGGGGTTAAAAAATATATCACCACAGATAGCGTTCGCTTACAACAAGTTGTAAATAATCTCATAAATAACGCAGTCAAATTTACTACAAAAGGCTTTATTACCTTTGGATTTGAGGAAAAAGCAGGGGATAGGACGCTAATATATGTGCAGGATACAGGTAGTGGAATATCTGAGGACAAAATAGGAAAAATATTTGACCGTTTTTACAAGGCTGATAATTTCACACAAGGAGCAGGACTTGGATTATCTATCTGCCAGACGATAGTTTCTCAATTAGGAGGAAATATAAGTGTTAGCTCTAAGGTAGGCCAGGGGACACGTTTTGAGGTGATATTGCCCAATACCATTCACAAATTATAGTATATCATGTAGATAATTACTCTGATAGTTTGATGTTCAAAAAGTTAAAGTTTAACAAAAGATTGCATTTAGTTACTAATCAGATGTAAATTTGCATTTTAATAATATTCATTCAATGAGAAACTTATGTATTTTAGCATTTACAGTTTTAGCAATTACTGCATGTGTTAAGAATGGCGATAAAGCCCCTGTCAATCCTACCGGTGAAGTTAATTTACTTTCTACCGAATTATACACCGTACCAGTTCAATCTGGAAAGACTACTTATGTAACACTGAATAGTGATACCATAGCAGTGGCAACAGAGCCTATGACTATTTATATTCCTAAATCTGCCAATGTTACAAAAGCAGGCAAAGGAGTTTCCATAACATATCAAAATGGTCAAGACCCAAATGCAGGCACATATCAAATATGGCAAACTATTGCATTTGAGGATAGTAAAAGTGGAGACTATGACTATAATGATTTGGTGATTCACTCTAAATACGTTTTCAGTCAGTCTAAACTGAAAGTGGGAATACATGCCATAGCATTGGGTAGTGTAAAGGATATAGCATTGGGGTGTCGCATTTATAAAAAAGACGTCTTGGTAGCGGATAAAATAGTGGTGGAAAACTGCCGTGAAGAGCTTTTTGGTGGTACAGAAGGTTTTATCAATACTACTAATTACAAAGACCCTATCCACTATACCAAATATGCCAAAAAAGTGGAATTTGATGAGGTAACAAACGCCAGCAATGTATCAGTAGTATGGTACATAGTTGTAGATGGTGGTACAAAACTTTTTGCAGTAAATGACAAATTTAGTGCCTTAGATGCAAATTACCGTCCTTATGGATTAGTTGTAACTAACACTGGAAATACATATTGGCAAGAAAATTATAACTCAAAAGGAGGAGAATGGGTAGGTTTCAACTGGTTTGAATTTCCAGCCGAAGGTGTTAATATAGAGACTTGCTATCCTACATTTACATCATGGCTTCAAGGAGGAACATTGGATATGAGTAAACCTGTGGGTTCTACTTTTGATATAGACGCTCACCGCATATATGAAATGACACAAGGCAATGCAGTTTTGTAGTAAGACTGTACCACTTGACATATTGTGTCTGTGTCTATTTTTCCAGTGTCAAAAGTAAAATGATAATGGTGCATATCATCCCATCGCCAACCTGTGAAATGATAAAAATGCGTCTGACGAGATTTATTAATCCTTTCTATCTCGTTTTGTGCATTTTCTGGCGAAAGACCGTACTGTAAAATGGAACGGCTTATTTTGGCTTTCATGTCGGCATGAAGAAAGATGTTGATAGCATCTGCGTTATCTTGAAGGATAAAATTGGCACAACGCCCCACAATGACACACGAACCTTCCGAAGAAAGACGACGAATCACTCTGCTCTGAGCCACAAACAAAGCATCTTCACCCGATAATCTTTTTTCCAACGGAGCTTCATAGTCCTGCATCACCATTTGATATAACAGACTGCTGGAAAGGTGTTGCTCATTTTGGCTGACATATTTTTCACTCAGTCCGCTTTCTTTGGCTACCATCTTTATAAGCTCTTTGTCATAAAAAGGTATGCCTAATTCATCGGCTATTCGTCGCCCTATAACATGACCTCCACAGCCGTATTCGCGAGCTATGGTTATCACTTTATGTGTAGGCAATATGGCAGTAGGGGTGTCTGTAATGGTGTTTTTGCCTTTTTCCCAGCGAAGTAAAAAACTGAACATAGGACTAAAAAGTCTAACGAAAGGTCCTGTTATCAATGCCGCTATTATGGTGCCTTCCCTTATGCCTTCTATTTTTCCAGATAAAAGTAGCGATGCTATGGTAGCTATGACTACCAGCGATATGTCAAAAGCTATTTTTACGGTGCCAAATTCTTTTGAAAAACGTTTTGAAGCTATCTGTACGGTGTATTCTCCACTCACCATGGTAACGTCAGCCACTACTTCCAAGCATATTCCTATGGCTAACACGGCTGTTCCTAATATCAAAGATGTTAGTTTTAGGAGGTAGATAGTTGGTGTGAAGTCATTGAGTAGTCCCATGGTTAGGTCTATGAAAAAACCGAATAGTACAGATACGGGTATCTGCATTATCAAATCCATTTTGTTTTCAAAGATTCCTTTTTTACCTAACATCAACATTTGCAATGCTATAAGAGCCATGTTCAGTATGAAAATGTACGTTCCCATAGAAAGCGGTGTGTTAAGACTCATCACAAATGGTATGCCTGAAATGGGCGATGTTCCCATGTATGATTTGGTGATGATGCTAACACCTAATGCACTGACAAACAGTGCTGTGGTAAAAACTAAATAACGACGTGCTAATTCTGCTTTATTCATTTATATATAAAAATATTAAAAGCCAAGAGCAATAACTATTTGTTAGTGCTCTTGGTTGGATGGTGCAAAATTACGAATAAAAAATATGAAAATGATGTTGTAATACCCTTTGGATTGTGTATTCTCTTTTTGGAGTATCTCCACTAAACGCGCTCAGTAAGTATGGAGAGCACAGTGTAATGTTGCTTTCAAAGAGATTGTTAAAACTTTTATTTATGCACATACGTCTTATCAATAGTTATATGTAATAGTAATTGACAAATTCAGATCATGTAGTAAACATTTATTAAATGAAATAATTTTCAAGAAAATAGTTTTTATTTTCAATAGTATATATTAACTTTGAAGATATTAATTTATATATATTTATCAAAAATGTATAAATTACAGAATACTAATTTTTTACACTAACTATATGATGTATATTCTACTAACTCTTTTAATGTTTTTTGTAAGTACAACAGTTTATTTGTGGTTTTTTCGCCCTAAAAAAAATGAGCATGTATCAGAAAAAGAAACAAAAAGTCATCAAAAGAACGATGTAGGCATTTACTCTTCGCTTTTTACAGTGGTACATGACCCTCAATTGCGTATAGTAGAGATGTATAACACGGAGCGAAATGCAGCATTGGAACATACAGTAGATAATCTAATAGGCATTAGTGTTAAGGATTTGCCTTCGGTAACGACTCCTAATGGGCAGAATGCAGCAATGCAGATAGCAGAGAATGTAGAATACGCCAGCTTAAATAAGAAATCCCTTTATTTTGAGTACTCCTTAAAAGATAAAAACGGTGTAATGACCAGCACCATGTGTGTCGTCTTGTATAAACCAGATGGATACGTATATTGTCATTACATACGTGTAAATGCTAAAGATGTATCAAAAGGTCGTACACTTTATATAGAGCATCTTCTTAACAATAGTGTTAATTGTATTACCAGCGGAGTGTATGGCCGCCTTATCACATCAGATGGAAATAAGAGTTACATCCTTTTCAATGCTGCACTTAAAAAAATATATGGAATAGAAGATGTCGTTTTATCCCAATTTTGGGATCAAAAACAGGAAGATGCAGAAGATGATATTGTAGCCAAACAAGACAATGTATTAACTTTTCATCGTGAGATAAAAGACTATACAACAGGAGCGTCCAAGTATTTGGAAATAACAAAACAACGCTATGTGGATAGTTTAGACCGCGTTTATATCTTTGCCACAGTGAATGATGTAACGGAGGTAACTCAGAACGTTTCCCAGATAGAGGATATGGTGGCTCGTCAGTCTATTATATTTAATTCTATGTCTTCTGGTGTTGAGTATTATGACAAATATGGTTTTTTAAGAGATGTAAATGACCGCGATATTGAGATATTTGGATTGGCTAATAAGCAAGAATTACTCTCAAAAAATATTAACATAAAGAATAGCCATTTTGTTCATAGCGAAGATGTAAAAAGAATACTCAATGGAGAAAGACTCACTCTGTATTATGATTTTGACTTTGATTATGTGAGAAAACACGGTTTTTTCAATACATCACGTACAGGAACAATAAAATTAGAGGTAAAAACGGCTCCTGTGATGGATTCTTTTGGAAATGTGAAAGGCGTAATAGCCATAGTATCTGATGTTACAAAAATAGAAACCGTGTATAAACGCTACAAAGGTCTATATGCGCAGAGTTTGGCTGTGTTTAAGTCTTTGCCTGTTGGTGTGTCAATATATGATAGAACAGGCACTATGGTGTTTATAAATAAAGCAGGAGCAGATATTTATGGTATAAAAGACAAAAAAGAATTTGTAAAAAAAAGAGTAAATATATTCTCTGAAATGTATTTTACTCAATTAGAGAAAGAGAGCATAAAACGTGGAGAGTCCATAAAAAAATACATAAAATATGATGATAGCTATCTAAGTAAAATAGGCTTGAAAGATAGCAATGTTTTATTCAAAAAAGATATCAAAATAGTAACTTGTCCAGTAATGACAGACAACAATGAACTAATGTTCAACGTGGTCATATCTATTGATGTTACTGAAAATCAAGAGCAAAAAACAAAAATAGAAATATCTCGTCAAAACCTTCAACTTGCTATGGAGGCAGGTGGTGTTACTGCGTGGAATTATGATGTTGAAAAAGAACTATTTACAGCCATAGAAGGCAAAACCATATTGGGCAGTAGTGTGGTAACAAGAAAAGAAGTGTTGCTAAGCATACATCAAGATGATGTTAATATTTTTGAGCAAGCAATAGACAAGATAATATCTGGCAAGGAAGAACGTGTTCATGTGGTGGTGCGTTTTATAGACAGTCATAGTGAAAATTACCGATACATAGATACAAAACTATTGGCTTCAAAAGATATCAACGGTAATACAATACGAATAACAGGAACACAACGCGATGTTACAGATGAGTATACACATCGTCAAATGGTAGAGCAAAGTAACATAAAGTATTCATTAGCTATTAAAGCATCTGATATTTTACCTTGGGATTACAATGTAGAAAAAGACATACTAACTATCGGTTTTGATGATGATAGAAAAGATTGTACGTTCCCACTGGATTATTTCATGGATAAAGTTGTAGAGCAAGAAAGGGAAAAAGTAAAAGATGTATTTATGCAGATGAAAAGTGGAGTGAGCAAGACTCTGGAAATAGATGTACAGTATCACAGTATGGTGGACTTAGGATGGAGACACGGTACTTTTATATGTGTGCCATATAGTTTTGATACGACAGGAAAAGTAACCAGTTATACAGGGTTTAGAAAAGATATAACGCATTGGAAAAATCTTACAGATGAACTCCAACTTGCTAATCTCCAGAACGAAATAATACTTAGAAATGCTAACGCAGGGCTTGTTTATCTCTCGCCAGACTATACCGTTAAATGGGAAAACATAAGTACTCTGTACAAAGGGCATCCTATGGTAAAAAACTATACAAAAGACAATGTTTGCTATAAAATGGCATTTGGTTCAGACTCTCCATGCCCTTCATGCGTGGTAGCCGAGGCTCAAAAATCAAGAAAGATAGAAATGAAGGAAACTACCTTGGTGGACACATCGGTAGAATTTTCCGCTACCCCAATTTATAAAGGTGATGTCTATCAGGGTGCAGTATTGCGAGTTGTGGATATAACTAAACAGAAAAAAATACTCTACGAACTCCAAAAAGCAAAAGATAGGGCAGAACAAGCAAATAAACTAAAAAGTGCCTTTTTGGCAAATATGAGCCATGAAATACGCACTCCCCTTAATGCCATAGTAGGTTTTTCGGGGCTGATGAAATCGGCCTCTACCGAAGAAGAACGTGATGAATACGCTTCTATAATAGATACCAATAGCGACCACTTGCTCCAACTTATAAATGACATATTAGACCTATCTAAGATAGAGGCAGGATTTGTAGATGTACAAGACAGCGAATTTGATTTGTCAGAATTATTTTTGGAGCTATACCGTTCTTTTGAAGTGAGAACTAAAAAAGGAGTACAACTCATCTGTGATATTCCTGACAATACACGAATAGTACACACAGACCGTCGCCGTGTGTCTCAGGTGATGTCCAATTATCTGTCAAATGCAGTCAAATTTACATCATCTGGATATATCAAAATGGGGTATAGATTAGATGAAGATAATATACGCATCTATGTGTCAGACACAGGTATTGGCATTCCAGAGGATATGCAGGAAAAGATATTTGAGCATTTTGAAAAAGTAAACAGTTTTGTCCCAGGAACAGGTCTTGGACTTTCCATATTCAAATCCATAGCCGATGCCTTGGGTGGAAAGGTGGGAGTAGAGTCATATAACAATGAAGGAGCAACATTTTGGTGCAATTTTCCTATTAAAATAAAGACAATAGATACCAATGAAATTTCGTTGCCAATAACTACTCACAAGATGGTAAACATAGAAGATACAAAAGAAAAAATCACTCAAAATACCACTGAGATGACTAATGCTACTGCACCACAAGAAAAGAAAAAAGCTATCTTACTAATAGCAGAAGACAATGTCAGCAACTATCTTCTCATTTCAACTCTTCTAAAAAAGGAGTATGAACTCATCCATGCCGAAAATGGAAAACAAGCTGTTGAAATAGCAGAGGGAAACAAAAACATATCTGTTATTTTGATGGATATCAAAATGCCTATAATGGACGGTTTAGAAGCTACCAGACATATTAGAGAGCACAACAAAACTATACCTATAATAGCGGTAACAGCTCATGCTTTTGAAGCTGATAGAAAACTGGCTTTGGAGGCTGGTTGTAACGATTTCATAACAAAACCTATATTTAAAGATACATTGGACAGGATATTAAATATCTATGTAAAAAAACAAACACTATGAAAAAAATATTGAACAAATTATTATATGTCATTATTATGGCATTTTTACCGCTGTTTTCATCAGGGCAATCTCTTGAAAATGATACTCTTGTTGATGATACATTAAATAGTGTTGACAATAAGATATTTATAGCCCGAGGTGATAATAATTTTCCTCCCTTTGAGTTTATAAATGAAAAAGGAGAACCAGATGGTTTCAATGTAGATTTTTTCTACGCACTCATGAAACATACAGGACTAAAATATGACCTGAAATTGGAAGCGTGGGACTCTGTGGTGTATAACTATAACAAAGGAAATATAGATATAATTACAGGCACATCTGAAAACACCAAATGGGAACAACCTTCATCTTTTGGCATACCATATTTTAAACTTTCTTTGGATATCCTTAGTAGAAAGAATAACGCTTTTTACTCTATGGATGCCATCAAAGACAAGAAAATAGCCATTCAAAAGGATACATGGACAGCATCTTATATGGATAGCATTAATATTTCTGATAAAATAGAATATGTAGAAAGGATTCAAGAAGCTATAAAAGACTTATCTAATGGTAAGTACGATGCTGTAATATGCACAGACCTTTCCTCACAATACATATTAAACAAGGAAAAAATAAAAAATATAAACGTATACAATACTCATGTAGAAGCCGAAGAATACTCCGTCATGGTACAAAAAGATGCAGACACATTGCTATCTATACTAAACAAAGGTATATATGAATTAAAGATAGATGGGACGTATGATGCGTTGTATGAAAAATGGTTTAGCACATCAAATGAACCAATGGTATCTTCTAATGTAAAATGGATTATTTTTGTTCTTATACTCATTGGAGTGATAATGAGTGTGTTTATAGCAGTGTTGCGTCTTAAAGTAAATAGAGCCATTTTAGAACTGCAAAGACGAGAAAAGGACTTGAAAGAGAAAAACAATCAGCTTATACATTCGTTTACCGCAGGACATGTAATCCCTTTTTCGTGGGATATCAAGAACGATAGAGCGTTCATATCTATGTCCATTACTGATAAAGAAGCTAAATATACTGATGGAAGTCAAGGACTACCTTTTGAAAAAATGCTACTCAATGTACATCCTGATGACCGTGAAGCAATAAAGAAAATGTTCTTTGATGTCAAAGAAGGTAAAACAAAAAATGAACATCATGAAATGCGTTATAATACCTCAGGTAAGTATGACCAATATAATGATTATTACGATATTTATGTCATGTCCGAGGATGAAGAAAGCGATGCCGCACCTGAAAAGTTGGTAGGTTATATGCAGAACATCACTAAGAGAAAACAAGCCGAGAAAGCGTTGGCTAAAAACGATGTTTTCCTAAAAGAAATAATGGACGCAATACCTTTTCCTGTACAAGTCAAAGATGTTGAAAACGGAGGTCGTTACACTTTCTGGAATAAGAAAAGTACAGAGGAATATGGAAACGCTATATTCAAGACTGAATATGACATCATGAATGCCAAAGATGCAGAAAGAATAAGTGAAATAGACGCTAACGTATATTACACAGGTAAAACATATTCAAATAGAGAAGACTTTATTACCAATAACGGAAAATCACACCGAACATATGTTCAAAAAAGTGTCATATATTCCGAAGGACGTCGTCAAATACTGATAGTTCGTTGGGACATAAATGAATTATTGTCATTGCAAGATGACCTACTCAAAGCCAATAAGCTCAATGAGATGATACTAAACAATGCCTCATCTGGTTTTGTCTATATTTCGCCAGATTATAAGGTAGAATGGGAAAATATGTCATCCCTTATAGGACATGGACAGACTTCACGATATATTCCAGGACATCTGTGTTTCAAAACAGTCCATGGCAAAGAAGCCCCATGTGAAGATTGTATAATGCAACGCGCCTTTAATGAAAAAAGCTGTCAATACATGGAGATAAAAGAGGATGACGGGACAATAATAAAAATGGTAGCTAATCCAGTTTTTAATGAAGAAGGCACCGCAGAAGGTTTAGTACTCCGTGCAGATGACATAACAGTAAGCCGTCGTATGCATGAGGAAGTACGAATAAATAAAGAAAAAGCGGAACTCGCCAATAAGCTTAAAAGTGCTTTCTTAGCCAATATGAGTCATGAGATACGCACACCACTGAATGCCATCGTAGGTTTTTCAGAACTGATGAAAACAGCTACTCTGCAAGAGGAAAGAGATGAATACGGCCGTATCATATCCACCAATAGCGACATACTTCTAAGTCTAATAAATGAAATATTGGACCTCTCTAAAATAGAAGCAGGCTGCATGGAGCTCAAAAACGCTCATTTTGACCTCTCCACCATGTTCCGTGAATTGGAAATGACATTCTCACAGCGCATGCACCCAGGGGTAAAACTTATCTGTGAAATACCATATCAAAACTGTATAGTAAATCTGGACAAAAAACGAATGACACAAGTGGTTATAAACTTCACATCAAACGCCATAAAGTTTACCAAAGAAGGCTCTATAACCATGGGATATTCGTTTGAAAAAGACATTCTTTGCATTTATGTCAAGGACACAGGTTGTGGCATAAAAAAAGAAAAACAAGACCGCGTATTCGGACGATTTGAAAAACTGAACGATTTTGCACAAGGAACAGGACTCGGACTTGCCATATCCAAATCCATAGCCGAAGCCAACAAAGGAATTATAGGTTTTGATAGCGTGGAGGATAAAGGTTCTACATTCTGGATAAAGATACCATGTCATCCAGTTACCGAAAACTTAGAAGAGACACTTCTGGCTATGATGAGCGAAGATAAAAAAGACACAGCACCATCATCTGATAAAAAAGAAAAATATCAGAGCTGTGCAGAAAAACTCAACATACTGGTAGCCGAGGACAATGATAGCAATTATCTTTTGGTCAATTCCATTCTCAGAAAGGAATTTAACCTTGTTCGTGCTGAAAACGGAGCAGAAGTATTGGAACAACTCCAAACATTATCACCAGATATTATACTAATGGACATGAAAATGCCTATCTTAGACGGGATAGAAACTACCAAAACGATAAGAGAAATGGGACTTAAAATGCCGGTGATAGCAGTTACAGCCAATGCTTTTGACTCAGATAAAGCCGAAGCCCTCTCCGCTGGATGCGATGACTTCTTACCAAAACCACTAAACAGGGAAAGTCTGATGTCTTGCCTTGAAAAATATATCCCAATAATAAAACAATAACAAACAATTAATGTCCATACCCATAGCCTTAGGAACACAGAACGTATCACAATTATTACGGCAGTACGCCATACCGTCCATTATAGCCATGACAGCCTCGTCGCTGTACAATATGGTGGATAGCATTTTCATAGGACAGGGAGTTGGAGCGCTCGCTATATCGGGCTTAGCGGTAACATTTCCTCTTATGAACCTTGCTGCTGCCTTTGGTATGCTGGTAGGGGTGGGAGGTTCTACTCTCATTTCGGTGCGGTTGGGGCAAAAAGACTATAAAACAGCGGAACGTATCTTAGGAAATGTTCTTTTGCTCAACGTGGTGATAGGCGTTCTTTTTTCAATATTTACGTTGGCTTTTTTAGACCCGATACTTTATTTTTTCGGGGCAAGTGAAAATACGATAAGTTATGCCAGAGATTATATGGAGGTAATATTGGCAGGTAATGTCATATCTCATCTGTATTTGGGACTAAATGCTGTTTTACGTTCATCTGGACATCCGCGTAAGTCTATGAATGCTACTGTTTTTACTGTGGTGCTAAATACCATTTTAGACCCTATTTTTATCTTTGTCTTTGACTGGGGTATCCGTGGGGTAGCGGTGGCTACTATCATTTCTCAGGCGTTGGCTCTTTTGTGGCAGGCGCACATTTTTACCGATAAAAATGAGATTCTTCATTTTCATAAGGAGATTTTCAGAGTGAAAAGAAAGATAATAGCAGATATTCTTTCAATAGGAATGTCCCCTTTTCTTATGCAGTTGGCGGCTTGTTTTATAGTCATTTTGATAAATAACAGCCTTATGGCGCATGGCGGTGATTTGGCAATAGGTGCTTTTGGTATAGTGAATAGGATATCTTTTCTGTTCCTGATGATTACTTTTGGTCTAAACCAAGGAATGCAACCGATAGCTGGGTATAATTACGGTGCCCGCCAAATCAAGCGTGTGGAAAGTGTGTATCGTCTGACGGTGATGTGGGCTTCTATTATCACGACTGCTGGTTTTGTGGTAGCTATGGCAATGCCTGGTGCGGTGGTGAGTGTATTTACTACCGATGAAGAACTTATATCTTTGGCTGTGTATGGTCTTAGAATAGTGATGGCTTCGTTTCCTATCATTGGTTTTCAAATAGTTACCACTAATTTTTTCCAAAGTATTGGTATGGTGAAAAAGTCTATCGTGCTTTCTTTGACTCGCCAAGTGATATTCCTTATTCCAGCATTGCTCATCTTGCCTAATGTGTGGGGTATTACTGGTGTGTGGATATCTATGCCGGTGGCTGATGTGTTGGCTACGGTTATGGCTTTCTTTATGATAACAGCCCAGATACGCAAGTTCAAGTCTGAGGATGCTCTTCGGACTAATGAGTAATGTTTTTTATGTAATATTATATATTATTGCAATGATATTATGTACATTTATCGTATGGTAATCAAATACAAAAACATTATGAGACTAATACCGAGCTTGTTATTTTTGATGTCATTTACTACGGCGCTTTTTTTCTTGTAAAACAGAAAATTAAGACATCATCACTATAAGTATAGACATATAAAAATCCACCAAAACAATAGACTTAACACCGCTGACAGACACCACCACTTTTGACATCATACCTCTTGAAACGTCAAAATAGAGCCTCATATCTGACATAACACGCATTTTTATAAAGAATGAAAAAATGTATATCTATGATGAAGATGCTCAGCACGCGAATTTAATTATCACTTTCGCTACCTATTAGGATGTCATAAAAAATAAAAGGGAACAATTGGATATGGAAAGTATGCGCCATAGGTGCTTTTTGTTGAAGAATATTATTGGTATTTAAAAAAGAAAAGCCACTGAAAATCAGTGGCTTCTTGTGATCCAACTGGGACTCGAACCCAGGACCCTTTCATTAAAAGTGAAATGCTCTACCGGCTGAGCTATTGGATCTACCTTATATTTTAGATGAACTCTGTGCCCGAAACAGGACTTGAACCTGCACGTCCTTAATTGGACACAAGCCCCTCAAGCTTGCGTGTCTACCAATTCCACCATCCGGGCTGGTTATTGGTGCTTCCTCGTTTCCAATTCAGCGATGCAAAGGTACGCCTTTTTTTCATATCTGCAAGCGTTTTGTGGAAAAATTTGAAAATATTTTCACCTCGTTTGCATTTAAATACACCATTAGGAAAAAATAAAGTCAAGAAAATTTTACACCATGAGTATTATTGCCTAAATTTGCGATGCTTTATGTAACGTGTATCATATACACATTCGTAAAGTGAATATACGTGAAAATTATACATTAAACTTCACATAAAATAATAACGATGAGTAGTAAAAAATTATTTAGTGAATTTGCACCAGTATCCAAACAAGCATGGATAAACAAGGTAACAGAAGACCTTAAAGGTGCGGATTTTGAAAAGAAACTCGTTTGGAAAACAGACGACCGTTTCCCTATCCAGCCGTTCTACACAGCAGAGGACATGACAGGAAAAGAAGTTGCAACTTCCCTAAGCAAAGCATTTGCCCGCGATGAGAATGCCACAGGAGCACGCTCATGGGTCAATTACGCTGAGGTAGGGGTAGACAGCGAAGCACAAGCAAACAAAGATGCTATTGCAAATTTGGATGAGCGCGGTGCTGACGGTATCATCTTTAACCTAAAAGACAAAGAAACAGTTGACTTTGATGTTCTTTTGAATGGCGTTGAAGTAGAATGCTGCTCTATATCTTTCAAAGGTTTCAAATGCGCTGGTAAACTATCAGAGGCTTATTTTGCATACCTGAACAAAAAAGGTGCAGACCTTTCCAAAGTATCAGGTTATATGTACAATGACCCTATCGCTCTGTGGAACACCACAGGTAAAGAGCCATGCTACAAATGTTTGGCTAAAACAATAAAAGCTACATCGGCAGCTCCTCATTTCTATGGTCTTACTATACAGTCTGTTCCATTTGTAAACGCAGGTTCTTCTTACACTCAGGAGATAGCATTTACACTTGCCAAACTTACTGACTACATAGAAAAACTGGAAGGTGAAGGCGTTAGCGCAAAAGAAGTGTTTGAAAATGCGATGCCTATCATGGGTATGAACACAGACTATTTCTTTGAAATATCTAAAATGCGCGCTGTACGTGCTTTGTGGATAGAACTTGAAAACCTTTACAAAGCAGGACTTGACCCTAAATCAGTCAAGATAGGAGCAGAGTCATCCGTTTGGGCTGTATCTAAATATGACCCATACGTGAATATGCTTCGTAGCACCACAGAGGGTATGTCTGCCGTTCTTGGTGGAGTAGATGCTCTTTCAATAGCTCCTTACGATTCTACATTTGAAAATCCAACATCATTCTCTTCACGTATAGCTCTTAACATCTCTCACCTTTTGAAAGAAGAGAGTTATTTTGATAAAGTGGTAGACCCAGCAGGTGGTTCTTATTATATAGAAAACCTCACAACTACACTTATGGAGAAATCTTTGGAACTGCTCAAAGCGGTAGAGGCAGCGGGAGGTTATGTATCACAATTTACCGCAGGCGAAATACAGAAACAAATAGCAGAGGTACGTGCCGCTAAACGCAAAGACATATCTTCACGCAAACGCGTATATGTAGGTGTAAACCGTTACCCTAACGTAAAAGAAACTCTTGATGACCCACAATGTTGTGGAGGTAAAAAATGTAAAGCTCCATCCGAAGGACTTGAACTTCTACCTTCTCAACATGCCGCAAAACCATTTGAGTGCCTTCGCCAACGTACAGAGATGTTTGCAAAAGCAAACGGACGTCGTCCACGCGTGTTCATGGCAGGATATGGAAACCCAGCCATGCGCACAGCTCGTGTGATGTTTGCCGGAGATTTCTTTGGTTCAGCATCTTTTGAAATACTACCTGACGTTACTTACTCTTCTGCCGAACAAGCAGGACGTGAAAGTGCCAAAGTGGATGCCGATATAGTAGTTATCTGCTCTTCTGACGATGATTACATGGCATCTGCTGTATCATTTGTAAAAGAATTCAGAGCTGTAAACAAAGATAAAATCCTTGTTTTGGCAGGTAATCCTACCGAAATAGTAGAAGAACTCAAAGCAGCAGGTCTGAATGACTTTATTCATGTACGTGTCAATGCTCTTGACGCTCTTATGGGCTACCAAGAGAAACTTGGCGTAAAAATAGATTAATTCACAGCGTTAGGCATTAAAAAAAGAACATAAAATGAAACCTGATTTTTCAAAAATAAAAGTAGAAAATCTCAAGGTAAAAGATATGGCTTCTTGCCAATGTTCTGTATCCTCTGTACCAGCATGGGAAACAGCAGAACACATAGAAGTTAAACCTTGCTTTTCAAAAGAAGATATAAAAGACGCAGAACACTTGCAGTATGCAGCAGGTCTTCCACCATTCTTGCGTGGACCATACTCTACCATGTACGTTATGCGCCCATGGACAGTACGTCAGTATGCAGGATTTTCAACAGCAGCAGAGAGTAACGCTTTCTACCGTCGTAACCTTGCAGCAGGACAGAAAGGTCTGTCTGTGGCATTTGACCTTGCAACACACCGCGGATATGACGCTGACCACCCTCGTGTAGTAGGCGACGTAGGTAAAGCAGGTGTATCTATCTGCTCAGTAGAAGATATGAAAGTCCTATTTGATGGTATTCCATTGGACAAAATGTCTGTATCTATGACCATGAACGGAGCCGTTCTTCCTATTTTGGCATTCTACATAGTAGCAGCAGAAGAGTCCGGAGTATCCAAAGAACAGTTGGCAGGTACTATCCAGAACGACATCTTGAAAGAGTTTATGGTGCGTAACACATATATATACCCACCACTGCCTTCTATGCACATCATAGGTGATATATTCCGTTATACATCTCAGTATATGCCAAAATTCAACTCTATCTCTATCTCTGGTTACCATATGCAGGAAGCAGGTGCTACATCAGCCATAGAAATGGCATACACATTGGCAGATGGTATGGAATACATCCGCACAGGTATCAAAGCAGGTCTTACAGTTGACCAGTTTGCACCACGTTTGTCATTCTTCTGGGCTATCGGTATGAACCACTTTATGGAAATAGCCAAGATGCGTGCAGCACGTATGTTGTGGGCTAAGATAGTTAAGTCTTTTGACGCTAAAAATCCTAAATCAATGGCTCTGCGTACACACTGCCAGACATCAGGATGGTCTCTTTCAGAACAAGACCCATTTAACAACATAGGACGTACAGCCATAGAAGCTATGGGCGCAGCATTGGGACACACACAGTCTTTGCACACCAATGCGTTGGACGAAGCAATAGCATTGCCTACTGACTTCTCTGCACGTATAGCACGTAACACTCAGCTTTACATACAGGATGAGACTAACGTATGCCGTGTGGTAGACCCATGGGCAGGCTCTTACTATGTAGAATACCTCACAGACAAGATAGCTCACGAAGCATGGGCTCTTATAGAGGAAGTAGAGTCTTTGGGCGGTATGGCAAAAGCCATAGAAACAGGCGTGCCAAAAATGCGTATTGAAGAAGCAGCAGCACGTAAACAAGCCAAGATAGACTCTGGAAAAGAAACATTAGTAGGTGTAAACAAATACCTTACTGACGAACCTTCAAACATAGAAATTCTTGAAGTAGACAACACCACAGTAAGAAAAGAGCAAATAGAACGCCTTAACGCTATGCGCGCAAAACGCAACGCCAATGACGTAAAAGCTGCTCTTGAAGCACTTACACAGTGTGCAAAAACAGGCGAAGGCAACCTTTTGGAATTGGCTGTAAACGCTGCTCGTGTACGTGCATCATTGGGTGAAATATCCGATGCATTGGAAGTTGTATTTGGTCGTCATAAAGCGGTAGTTAAAACAATATCAGGCGTGTATTCAAAAGAAGCTCAAAGCAATGCAGTCTTCCAAGAAGCTAAGGCTATGGCAGACAAATTTGAAGAAATAGAAGGTCGTCGTCCTCGTGTGATGGTGGCTAAAATGGGACAAGACGGACATGA
>JAQUTH010000139.1 GCA_028709885.1 Flavobacteriales bacterium | reverse complement strand
CTTTTACCAACGTTAGTATAACCCACCAACGCCACACGGACAGTCTTACCACGGTTTTTGCGTTGAGTAGCCATTTGACGGTCTATGGACGAAAGACGCTCTTTTAAAAGAGAAATACGGTCTCTGACTATACGACGGTCTGTCTCTATCTCCGTTTCACCCGGACCACGAAGACCTATACCACCCTTTTGACGTTCAAGGTGAGTCCAAAGGTGAGTCAAACGAGGCAACATATACTGATACTGAGCCAATTCTACCTGCGTTCTGGCGTAGGAAGTCTGCGCCCTAGATGCAAAAATATCCAGTATAAGATTAGTCCTATCCAGTATCTTTATGCCAAGCTCATTACCTATGTTTCGCAACTGACCAGATGAGAGTTCATCATCAAAAATGACCACATCTATATTTTTGTTTTCCTCCAAATAGGCTTTTATCTCTTCCAATTTTCCTGTACCTACAAAAGTACGAGGGTTTGGCATATCCAATTTCTGCCAAAAACGACGAACTACCTCTGCTCCTGCTGTTTGTGCCAAAAACTCTAATTCATCCAGATACTCTTCCAGTTTTTTTTCATCCTGCGAAAGAGTAACCAGACCAACCAGTATGGCACGTTCATAATTTGTCTGCGTGTGTTCTATCATAATACTTTTTGTTTGGGTTTTAGCATCCCTTTTCGTCTCCTTTTACATGGAAACGACAAAAAGAACACTAAGAATAATACAATGTCTTACAGTGTATTAATATTCCAAAAGGCTTTTTACGTTTTTGCCTTTTAGTTTATCTTCTCCGTGAAGGAAGTTTAGTTTCATAAGGAAAGAAACCAAAACCACCTCACCGCCTGCTTTTTCTACCAGTTTGACCACAGCCTCGGCAGTACCACCGGTAGCCAAAACGTCATCGTGGATGAGGACTTTATCGCCCTTTTGAATAGCATCAGCGTGTATTTCTATGGTGTCTGTCCCGTATTCCAAAGCGTACTCCATGGAAATGGTAGTATATGGCAGTTTGCCTTTTTTGCGCACTGGAACATAACCTACGCCCAGTTTGTTAGCTATAAGAGACCCAAAGAAAAAACCTCTTGACTCCACTGCTGCCACTTTGTTTACACCCAAGCCTTCGGCCTGCTGGCATAGCTGGCTAAGAGCCTCTTCGGTAGCCTCAGGACTGAGCAAAAGAGGTGTTATATCTTTGAAAAGCACTCCTTGTTTAGGGAAATTCTGTACGTCTCTTATGTACTTATTTAAATCCATTTTTATGATTATTAAATGATTGTCTTATTGTTTTTTTATTAAAATCTTGTCATTTTATCCAAAAGGTAAAAATCTGCCAGTGTCAGAGCTGTCATAGCCTCCACTACTACCACAGCACGTGGTACCACACATGGGTCATGACGTCCATGACATTGTATCTCCATCTCATCACCTGCTGTGTTTATCGTTTTTTGAGCAGACATAATGGTAGCCACAGGTTTGAACGCTACACGGAAATAAATGTCCATACCGTTGGAAATACCACCCTGAATACCTCCTGAGTAGTTAGTTAGTGTTTTTCCACCACTAACAAAAGCATCGTTGTGTTCACTGCCGCGCATTAGAGTTCCTGAAAAACCACTACCCACCTCAAATCCTTTTGCAGCAGGTATGGAAAGACACGCTGCCGCCAAACGCGCTTCCAAGCGGTCAAAGATAGGTTCTCCCCAGCCTGCTTTTACGCCCTTGACCACACAAGTAACCACTCCGCCTATGCTATCTCCATGAGATTGCACTTCGTGAATTAGAGCTTCCATAGCTATGGCTTTCTTGGCATCGGGACAGCGCACTATGTTATCTTCTATGGTGGAAAGGTCATAATGCGTGTAATCTTGGTCTAATGAAACACCTCCCACAGAAGACACATACGCCTTTATTTCTACACCAGATGGTAATATCTGTTCTGCTATGGCACCTCCTGCCACACGGACAGCTGTTTCTCGTGCCGATGAGCGGCCTCCTCCACGGTAATCGCGGATGCCATACTTTGTAAAATATGTAAAATCCGCATGAGAGGGACGAAATGCCTGCGCTATGTTTCCATAATCGGCAGAATGTTGGTTTTCATTTGGTATGACAAAACCTATGGGTGTACCTGTGGTCTTACCCTCAAAAACACCCGACAAGATATGAACGGTATCGCTTTCCTTTCGTGGTGTAGATACCGAAGACTGTCCCGGACGTCGTCTGTCCAATGCTTTTTGCACTGCGTATATATCCAGTTTTATACCAGAAGGGACACCCTCTAATATTCCCCCGAGAGACTCTCCGTGTGATTCTCCAAAAGTGGTAAGTCTGATGTGTTCTCCAAATGTATTAGCTGCCATTTTATTGTTTTATCTATTTTACTACCATTCTATCGGTTTTTTGCCTTTGACTACCAAATATTCATTGGTGGCGGTAAAATGCCCACAGCCAAACCAACCTCCACGGTTAGCACTCAGAGGGCTGGGGTGATTAGCTGTCAAGACGAGGTGTTTATTTTGGTTTATCATACCCATCTTGCTCTTGGCATACGCTCCCCAAAGCAAAAAAACCACTCCGCTTTTTTCATCGGATATTTTCTTTATCACATTATCGGTAAACGTTTCCCAACCATGACGCTGATGAGACCCTGCTTGTCCTGCTCTGACTGTGAGTGTGGCATTGAGCAAAAGGACACCTTGATGTGCCCACCGTTCAAGATTGCCAGACGGTGGTATCGGTGCTCCTATTTCACGCTGTATTTCCACAAAAATATTGCGCAGCGATGGAGGAAAAGGCACTCCGTCATTTACCGAAAAGTACAATCCGTGTGCTTGTCCTACTTCATGATATGGGTCTTGTCCTATGATGACTACTTTGACATCGTCAAAAGGGCATGAGTCAAACGCTGAAAATATTTTTCCTGCTGGTGGATAGACGGTGCATGAAGAGTATTCAGCACGGACAAAATCTGTAAGTGCTGAAAAATACGATTGGTCAAATTCTTCTGCCAAGTGCTTCTGCCAAGTGCTTTCTATCCTTACATTCATTATTCTGCGTCGCCTAAAAGTCCTTCTTCTGGTGCATCACCTAACATATCCTCGCTGTCATCTTCAAAAGACTTCAATTCTTTTTTGCGATTTTCTACGTCCATAGCCTCCCAAAGAAGGTCTTTTAACCATACCAATCCTTGTCCTGTTACAGATGAGATGAACACATGAGGCACGTTATCTGGCAATACTGCTTCTATCTGAGCCATTTGTTCACTATCTATCACGTCGCTTTTACTGATAGCCAGTACGCGTGTTTTGTCCAGTAGTTCAGGGTTGTATTTTTCCAGTTCTCCTAAAAGAATGTTGTATTCTTTTAGGTGGTCTTCGCTGGTGGCTGGCACCATAAACAGCAGGGTGGAGTTTCTCTCTATGTGGCGCAAGAAACGGTGTCCAAGTCCTTTTCCTTCGGCTGCTCCTTCTATTATACCCGGGATGTCAGCCATGACAAAACTCTTGTTGTCTCGGTAAGAAACGATGCCAAGGTTTGGTGTCAATGTGGTAAATGGGTAGTCCGCTATTTCTGGTTTAGCAGCTGTAATGGCTGAAAGGAGAGTTGATTTGCCTGCATTAGGAAAACCTACTAATCCTACATCGGCTAAGACTTTGAGTTCCATTATAACCCAGCCTTCTTCTCCCGGTGTTCCAGGCTGTGCATAGCGTGGAGTCTGATTAGTGGATGAGCGGAAATGCCAGTTGCCAAGACCTCCCATACCTCCTTTTTTAACTATTATACGTTGCCCGTCTTCCATGACTTCGCCTATCATATCGCGTGTTTCAGCATCGCGTATCACGGTGCCGATAGGTACTTCTATAATAGCGTCTTTTCCGTCTGCACCGAATGACCGGCTACGGTGTCCTGCTGCACCGTGTTCAGCTTTTATGTGTCGCTGAAAACGAAGATGTTGAAGTGTCCACAGGTGTGAGTTACCTACAACTATGACATGTCCACCTCGTCCTCCATCGCCTCCATCTGGACCTCCTTTTGGTATATATTTTTCTCGGCGAAGGTGTGCTGAACCCTGTCCTCCATTTCCTGATGTGAGATGTATTTTTATATAATCTACAAAGTTATTTTCTGCCATATTCTTTCTTTTTTGCGGCTATGCCGTTGTTCTTTACTCGTTTTTAATCTGTTAGAGAGTCATTTATATAAAATGCGTTATTTACAGACCAAACACATCTGGCAAAGATAGTGAATTTATATATTTTTAGTAAATACTCTCACTATTTTTGACTCCCAGAAAAACTCTTTTGCCACTATACGGATAAGGGTGTATGTAGGTACTGCCACTATCATTCCCAATATACCAAATAAAGTGCCTCCTATGAGCGTTACAGTGAATATTTCCAGCGGGTGAGCCTTTACAGATGATGAAAA
>JAQUTH010000138.1 GCA_028709885.1 Flavobacteriales bacterium | reverse complement strand
GGGAGTGTGATACGAATAACCCTAAGGAAGCTCGTCCGTCCTTTGTATAAGAACTCTTGTCATTAAGAGCAGCTAATATTTCAGGGCTTATTTCATTTGCTGTGGCAAATGTCTTTATTATGCCTTTGCCGTCTTTTTTGTAGCAACTGATTTTTATAACTAATCCCTCAGGGGTATATTTGGCAGCATTGGTCAGTACATTTTCTAATGCTGTACTTATAGATACTGCTGTGGCTTTTACCGTCAAAGATTCTTTTACATCCCATTCTATTTTTGACAATGGGTATAGTGTGCGGATAAACTCTACTTTTGGTTCTATAAAGTCAGGTAAGTAAATTTTAGATATGCACCATAGTTCGTTCTCGTCATTGCGAGACCAACAACGCATAAGACCAAGTACATCTTCTGCTTTTTTGTGGCTTTGGTGTAGAGCCGATGCTATTGCCATGGTCATATCTTCATCTGGATTTTTTGCCAATGTATCAAGAATATTGGCACTGAAACCAACAGGACCTACTATATCATGAGAAAGGGTAGAAACTAAAAGTTTCAGCGTTTTGTTCTGCTCTTTTAGAAAATTTAGTTCTTCTTCTTTTGTCATATTATTTCTCAGATTTTATCATTTTTATATAAGAAAAATCATAAGGGTTTTTCTCATCTTTTTCATGCTTTTCACTCCATATTTCTATATACTTTTTTAGTTTTTCCACAGGAAAAAAAGTGTCAGCTTCAAAGGCAGACTCTACTCTGGTGAGGTAAACGGTGTCTATGATGTCCCCTTCCAGTGCTTGACGGTACACCTGAGCGCCACCAGTGATGAATGGTTGATGTGGGTGGGTTAAAAAATCATCACCAATGGATTTTACTATTTCCAAAGCGTCAGAGAGAGATGATGCCCCTATGCAATGCTCCATGGCCGATACTTTTTCACGATACATAGCGTCTGATGAAATGACTATGCTCATTCTTCCAGGTAGAGCACGTCCTATGGATTCAAATGTCTTTCGTCCCATTATCATAGGGTGTCCCATGGTTATGTTCTTAAAGTATTTCAAATCACCGGGTAAATGCCACAGAAGTGAGTTTTTAAACCCTATTTCTCCATTTGCACCTATGGCTACTATGAGTGATATTTTCATTATTTTCCTGTTTATACTGCTACTGTGCCTTTGATATGTGGGTGTGGGTCATAACCTTCCAGAGTGAAATCGTCGTATGAAAAAGAAAAGATGTCTTTAACATCGGGGTTTATCTTCATGGTAGGCAGTGCGCGAGGCTCACGGGTAAGTTGGAGTTGTATCTGCTCTATGTGGTTGTTGTAAATGTGTGCATCGCCAAGGGTGTGAACAAAATCTCCTGCTTTAAGCCCTGTTACCTGAGCTATCATCATGGTCAAAAGAGCGTAAGAAGCTATGTTGAACGGTACTCCCAAGAAAATGTCGGCACTGCGTTGGTATAGCTGACAGGATAGTTTACCATCTGCTACATAAAACTGAAAGAGAGCATGGCAAGGCATGAGAGCCATTTTGTCCAATTCTCCCACGTTCCATGCCGAAACTATCATACGTCGGCTATCGGGTGTGTGCTTTATTTGGTTTATAACATCCGCTATTTGGTCTATGGTACGTCCGTTAGCTCCGTGCCAACTACGCCATTGTGCCCCATATACAGGTCCTAAGTCTCCTTTTTCGTCTGCCCATTCGTTCCATATTCTCACTCCGTTATCGTTGAGGTATTTTATGTTGGTGTCCCCGTTTAAGAACCAAAGAAGCTCATAAATGATAGATTTGAGGTGGAGTTTTTTGGTGGTGAGCATAGGAAAACCTTTGCTCAGGTCAAAACGCATTTGGTATCCAAAAACAGAATGTGTTCCAGTACCTGTACGGTCTGTTTTTTCTGCTCCGTGTTCTAAAACGTAACGAGCCAAATCCAGATATTGTTTCACTCTTGTATGATTTTTAGTATGTTTTTTGCATTCCTTTTGTCTTGATGATAACAGCACCAAACTGTCCTTCTGCACCATAAATGATGCTCTCTGCCATGTCTTTTATTATGCGTATGCTGTACACAGAAGGCAGTTCCACTACGTCCAAACTCGGTACGTTGGAACCGTCCACTTCGTAATATTTGCAGACATTAGCACTGGTAGTAGCAGGTGAGTTTACCTCAAATCGGTTTATGGATATGGTATTATCGCCTCGGTTATATTTCACACCTGTAAAATGTGATGTTATGACCGTTTCCCAAGAAAGGTCGCCACTACCAGGGTAGTAAGTATCACCTTTCATATAGCCAGTAACGGAAGGGTCATTGGCAGGTGTAAGATTAATGTCGTTATTCTGACCTATCGGCATAGTGAGAATGCTTTTATCATTGATAAAAAGACGCATTGATTTGTCTTTTGCGGAGTGTTCTATTGAAAAAGTTCCATTTGCATCGGTGATAGTAGAGGCTTTTGACTTGTTGGTCTTGATGACAGCCCCTTTTACTGGCTGACCGTTGGAGTCAAGTATGCGCCCGCTGGTAACCATCTGCTGTGAAAACGCATTTGTGGCTGCAAATAAGAAAGCCAATAATAATAGGTGCTTTATGCTTTTCATGTTTCTAAATGTATATGTTCATGGTTCAAGTGATAAAAGTACAAAAAAAACATTACATTTGTCATCTATAAAAGGATATGTTTTTTAAAAAAGAATGATGGAAAAAGAACGCATAATAATGGGTATAGACCCCGGTACTAACATCATGGGCTTTGGCGTGATAAAAGTAGTAGGGCGCACCATGAGCTTTGTAGCTATGGATGAGCTTGATATGCGCAAACTGGACGACCCTTTCTTAAAACTCCAACACATCTACAAAGCCACCACACGCCTTATAGACACATACCTGCCTGACGAAATAGCACTGGAAGCTCCTTTTTATGGAAAAAACGTACAGTCTATGTTGAAACTCGGACGGGCGCAGGGCGTAGCAATGGCAGCAGGACTTATGCGGGATATTCCCATTACCGAATATTTGCCAAAAAGAGTGAAAATGGCTATCACAGGTAACGGTAACGCCTCCAAAGAACAAGTGGCAGGAATGTTAGTACAGCTACTGCATTTCAAGGAAATACCGCACCACATGGACTCTACTGACGCTCTCGGTATAGCAGTGTGCCATTTTTTCAACACTGGAAAAACAGATACCAAATCGGCATCGTATAGCGGGTGGAAATCCTTTGTAAGTCAAAATCAAGACCGTATAACAGGCTCTTTGCCAGCGGATATAAAGAAAAAAACACTCAAATCTCTCTTAGAGGATACCAAACTTAAAAAGTAGAACAAATGAAAATATTGACACTCATCATTCGTCTTTTTTTCCTATGGTTAATCATTGGAGGAGGAGCAGATAAGATACGCCGAACACCATTTATGCAAAAACATAAATGGATAAGCACAGCGGTTATGTTCTTTTTACTAAGAAAAGCAAACAGAGCCTTAGCTCGTTAAATCATAACAATATAAAATACGGTTATTTACTTTTGGCGAAGCCGAACCCCTTACAGCCGAAAGCATCACAGTGAACGAAATAATACATCTACGCCAATGGACAGTCTCCAACGGCAAAGCGGTCGTCGTATCACCACAGACAGACTCTCTCTTTTACGTGTACTCACTACCAGACTTCCAGTACCAGTATATGTGCGGAACCAAAGGCGAAGGACCAAATGACTTTTCGCCATGGGCAGGATTTTTGCAATCTGGAAACGGAGACACAGGCACTCTGTGGATGAGAAATAAGGGCGATGATTTTGAATACTACACCGTGGCAGATAAAGGAATATATAAAAAAGGAACTACGAAGAGATTTTTGAAGAAAGGAACATTTGGAGCAGACTATATAATGCCTTCTGGAAAATACATCATCTCTCTTAGAAACATCAAAGGCGAACAGCACGAAAGAATGTACACCCGCAAAGCATCGGACGGAGTAGCGGTGGATAGCATAAACATATCTTCACTGGTAAAAGAGCAGTACGATGACAACGGAAATGTGTATCAACGTTCTTCTATAATAGGTGCATCGGTACTCACCAGAGGTAATAAAGTAGCTGTCATATATAACTTTATAGATAGAGTGGAACTATATAACGTATCCGCAGAGGGTAAAATAACCATGACAAAAGCCATTGGAGAAAAACTGACCGATAAACGCGTGGAGGAAGTGGAAAGTTTCAGAAAGACACAGAGTGGTTCTAAACGTATGTATGGTGTGGTAAATGAATATGCTACCGATGAAAATATCTATTCGTATTTCATAGATGCCGAATTTGATTTTAGATATGCTGATAAAATATCAAATGGACAGCCAGATGTTACTTTTAACAAAAAACAGATAAGAGTGTATAGTTGGAGTGGTGAATACCTCCACCTATATGATTTGGAATACCCTGCTACATCTTTTATAGTATCTCCCGATGATAAATACATTTACAC
>JAQUTH010000017.1 GCA_028709885.1 Flavobacteriales bacterium | reverse complement strand
GGCACGCACTTTTCCCAGCAGTTGAATGTTTTTTGTATCTGAAATATCAAACGAAGTGATAAAAGCGCTCAGTTTTTCATCCGTAGTAAAAAGAGTCTGCGAATCATCTGAAAGCCATGCGTTATGTGTAGTTCTGTTAGGAGTCTCAGCCGAATTTATCTCTTTGGGAGCAGCAGGGTCTTTTACATCCACTATCAAAAAACGACCATTCTTGTCCGCACAACCGTACAAAATACCGTCTCTGACATATCCGTCATGCAGATAAGTGCCATCATAAGACCCCAAGACAGATGGTGAGGTAGGATTTTGCGAAAGGTCTAAAATAAGAGCGCCACCTCTTTCTTGTACCCCAAAAAGATAAGCCCTACCAGTAGAAACGTCTATAAAAATATTGTGAGCTGTCTGAAAATCAGGCGTCTGAAAACGATAAACCAACGGTTTTTCATCGTTCAAAGTATTGAGGTCTATGATTAAAAGTCCGTCTGCATCGCTAAAATTGCCATTGTAAACCCCATGAACCACGTACGCATAATGCCCGTAAGTCTGAATGTCTTTCCAAACAGAATTTACGGTAGGAATGAAATGAAGCTCTTTTGGCTCATTGGCATAGGTAACATCAACTATTGAAATACCGTCATAAGTACCCACAATGGCATATTCTTTGCCTTTGTCGGCATAACCCCATACAGCGTTTAGTAGGTGTGAAGGGTATTGCACTTTGCCTATAAGATGCGACGCAACATCTCCTTTTGAATATCCACATTGTAAGATGCATAAAAAGGCGAATAAAAACAAAATCTTTTTCATGGTGAGCGTTTTGAGTCTATAATATACTGAAAATGTGCGTTGTAAAAATGAATATTAGTTTTTTTAACTACTCTTCCATCAAATTATTATCTTTGCCAAAAACAAAGCGATGATAGTATATAAAAATATGAACCTAAGTGCGGTAGTAGGCGAACATACAGCATTGGTGCCTATATTGGACAGGTTTGGCATATCTTTGGGACTTGGAGAAAAGACAGTGAGCGAAATATGTTCTGAAAAAAATATAGACGAGGACTTTTTTCTCACTGTGGTAAATACTTTTTTAAATGAAGAATATTTCCCCGAAAAACAGTTTAAGAGTTTTTGTGAAGAGCAGATAGTAAGCTATATGCGTTCCACAAATGCTTATTATATGCAGTACCAACTGCCCAATATTGACGCGCACCTTGGGCGGCTTATAGCCACATCGTCCTCAGAAAATAGCCAGTTGCCCATGATAGGAAAAATGGTGGTAGATTTGAAAAAAAGTATGGAACACACCATAGAAAATGATGAAAAAACGCTTTTTCCTTCGTGCCTTAACGGTACAAAAAACTCGTCTGTGTGCTGTGAGGACGATAATTCCTGCGCTCTTTTGGACGACATAAAAAGCATAATTATAAAACATATATCTGGGGACTACAATAAAAATTTGTGCTACGCAGTGTTATTTTCCATATCAGCCCTGCAAAAAGACCTCAATCATCATCAACGCATAAGAAACCGTGTGTTGATACCAATGATACGCCAGTGATGAAAAGAATAGCCATAATAACAGCCGACACATTGCACTCACTTGGCTTACAGAACATACTGGTGGGGTATTTTGCGCCAGTGGAAGTGGAAATGATGAACGCTTTTGATGTCGAAGAAGCCCGCTTGTATGATTATTTTTTTATCTCGGTGGAAGAATACGCCTCTAATATTAATTTTTTCTCAACACATCATAATTTCATGTTACTAAGTACTCACAACGCAGAAAAAAACGTGTTGGACGTGTGTGAATGTCAGGAGAAAATGTTGGAACGTATCAATGATTTTTTCCGCTCTCACCAAATGTTAAATGAAAAAGATGCAGTGGGTAAAACGTTGTCCGATAGGGAAATACAAGTGCTTACCCTTGTAGCAACCGGTTGTATAAATAAAGAAATAGCCGAAAAACTATCCATTAGTTTTAATACTGTGCTGACCCATCGCAAAAACATCACTGCAAAATTAGGCATAAAAACGGTGTCAGGACTGACATTTTACGCCATGATGCACGGCTATGTATCTTCCTCCGACGTGTCTTCTAATGAAGTGTAGGCTCTATTTTCAATGTATTTTCTGTGAAATCAAAGATAGCATTTTCTACCGCTGGAATATCCTTTGAAACTATTGACGAAGCCATAGGATGCACGCCAACGGTAGGAAGTTCCACGTATTTTTTCTCGCTACTACCTAAAAGAGAATGTGCCCAACGTATTTTTTCAACGCTAACGGTAGGGTCTTGGTGATTTTCGTCTTTGTAATATGCCAAAGTAAGGGATGGAGCAGTTATTTTGTCAAAAGTCTCTGGCTTCATAGTAGCGTCTAAAAGAGCCTGTAACTGCACTGAGGACTCCAAACGCGGCCCCTCGCTCCATTGTTCTGGATGATACGAAGTGCTATCCACTTTAAGATATTTGCCACCCTGAACGGTGCGTGCTATCTGCAAACCCCAATGCCCACTCAAAAGAGTAACGCCAGTGGTAGCAGGTAAAATATTAGGAGAAATGTTGATTATGCCAGCTATTTTTTTTGGAAAACGACTCGCTAAATACAAAGCCAATGTTCCGCCAGTGCTTGTGCTCATTATCAGCACTTTGTCTCCTATTTTTTCACCAACAGCCAACGCATTTTTGGCACTTTCCCACAGACCGTCTGCCGTCATGTTAAGTAAAGGCTCATCGGTAACAAAACCGTGGTCTTGCAAACGTGGCATGTACAAATTCATACCATATCTGTTAGCAAAATCCTCAGCCACAGGTAGTCCCTCGTATTTTGAAGCCGAATATCCGTGTAAATATACCACAGCGTAAGGCGTTTTTTGCACACTGTCATTTAACCAAAAAATCTGGGAAGCATTACCTTTTTTTATACTGTCTCCAAATGCACCTTCGGCAGAAAGGACACTATCTTGAATGCCTTGAAGAGTATTTGGAACTGCTGGAAAATCATCTGAAAGCACTGGTGGAGTAACTTTTTTTCCGCACATAAATATTATGAATGCGCAGATGATGACGGCTGATATTATGTTTAGTGTCTTTTTCATAATGAAAAGTTATTTGTTGGATTCAGAAGCTTCAAAATAATGGTCTATGTGCAGAAACTGAGCGTTTTGAGTGGCAGCCCCCACAGCCATAGCATCACAACGTTCATTTTCAGGATGTTCGTTATGTCCTTTTATCCAGTGAAAAGTTATTTTTTGACCTTTCACAGCCTCTATGTATCGTTTCCAAAGGTCTGGATTTTTCTTGCCAACAAAATTTTTTCTCACCCAACCTGAAAGCCAACTTTTGTTTATCGCATCGGTAACGTACTTAGAATCAGAATAAACGTGAACATCATTACCTTTATTTTTTAGCATTTCAAGAGCCACTATCACAGCCAAAAGCTCCATGCGGTTATTGGTGGTGAGGCGGAAACCTTCGGCAAAGCATTTTTCGTGATTTTGCTCTGGTGCGCGCATGACTATTCCGTAGCCGCCAGGGCCTGGATTGCCACGCGAAGAGCCGTCTGTATATATCTCTATCAGCATTTTTTTATTTTTTCGTTCCAAAAAGAAAACATTTTTTCCATTTTATTCTCTATTTGGTCATAGGTAGGTAGTTCGTGGCAGTTATAAATGATGATAAAGCCGTATTTTTTTTCTGTGTTAGCGGTGTAAATGTCCCTATGTGTGCGATATACCTCTCGCAACAGACGCTTTACTCTGTTTCTGTCCACCGCGTGCTTAAAATTTCTTTTTGACACTGAAAAACAAGCGGCATGGCACGGTAAGTTTTCTAATTCGCTCCATATCAAGCGTAAAGGTTGGCAAGCGACACTTTTTCGGTTTGAAAAAATATGTTTAATTATTTTTTCACTTTTTAGACGCTCTGTTTTATTTAGTGTGTTTGACATTTTTCGTTTTTTACTGTCAGAAAATAATGTTACAAATATAATCAATGTATCTTAGAGAAGTGGTTTTTTTTGTGTGGATATTTTTGATGAGAAAAAAGAAAATATTAAATGTCAGCGCTGGTGTGTTTTGAAAAGGAAAAATGTTTTTTTAGGAATAAAAACTTTTATTTTTAAAAACAATTTTTTGAAAAATATTTTTAAAATTATTTTTACTTGAAATAGTGTAAAACATTGAAAAACAATAATTTAGACTATATGTAAATGTTAATGTTTACAAATATTTTGAAAAAAATTACTCTTGTATGTGTAAAAAATATACATTTGTCAAAGGAAAAATGATAGAGAAAATGAACCTTAGTTCGGTGGTGAAAGCCACTGTGCTAAGGTAATCATCGCTGAAATTATAAACAAGCAAATACAATAATTTTATATAAGAATTTTTAATGTCTGACAAAAGACTGTAATAAAAACTACATTTGATGAACACAGAAATTTTAGCGCAGGAAAAAGATGCGCAACATCAAACCACGTATTCTTATGAGCAGGCTTACGCCGCATCGTTAGAATATTTTGAAGGCGACGAATTAGCTGCCTCCACTTGGGTTAAAAAGTATGCTCTCAAAGATCCAAAAGGCAATATTTTGGAGCAGACACCAGTGCAGATGCACCAACGAATGGCAGCTGAATTTGCTCGAATAGAGAAAAAATATCCAGCCAAAGACAAAACTGCTCTTTCTGAGTATGGTAAAAAACGTGAAGAACTGGACAAAAAATCCATTTTCTCTCTTTTTGACGGCTTTAAATATGTGGTTCCTCAGGGTAGTGTGATGACTGCTTTGGGCAATAAGGAGATAATAGCATCTCTTTCTAACTGCGTTGTGGTGCCTTCTGTTGAGGATTCTTACGGCGGAATTTGCCATACAGATGAACAGTTGGTGCAGCTGTTCAAACGTCGTTGCGGTGTAGGAGTGGACATCTCAGGTCTTCGCCCAAAAAATTCATTGGTGTCAAATGCGGCTGGTACTACCACAGGTGCGGTGTCTTTTATGGAACGTTTTTCCAACACCACCCGTGAGGTAGCTCAAAACGGACGTCGTGGTGCGCTGATGCTTACAATAGACGTTGCACATCCTGATATTGAGGATTTTATAACTATTAAACAAGACCTTACTAAGGTTACAGGTGCTAATATTTCAGTCCGTATTTCCGATGATTTTATGCAGGCGGTAGATAAAGATACTGAATACACCCTTCACTGGCCGATAGAAAATCCAGACCCTAAGTATAATCGTACTGTAAATGCTCGCGAGCTTTGGAATAAGATAATATCTTCTGCTCATAATACTGCCGAACCGGGTATCATTTTCTGGGACCGTCAGCACAAATATTCTACATCTTCCATTTATCCTGGGTACAAAAACGCCAGCACCAACCCTTGCTCTGAAATAGCGATGCAGGGAGGAGATTCGTGCCGTTTGATAGCTATCAATATGTTCTCTTTTGTTAAAAATCCTTTTACAAAAAAGGCTGAGTTTGACTTTGAAAAATTTTATAACGTGGCTTATGAGGGACAACGTCTAAATGATGACCTTGTAGACCTTGAATTGGAATGTGTAGATAGAATACTCAAAAAAATAGCATTAGACAAAGAACCTGAGTTTATAAAACGCAATGAACGAGAACTTTGGGAACTTTTATACAATACTGGTAAAAAAGGTCGTCGTACAGGTCTTGGATTCACAGGACTTGCCGATACGATAGCTGCTCTTGGAATGAAATTTGACTCCATAGAAGCTCTCGGTGTAGTGGATAACATCATGAAAGCTAAGCTAAAAGGAGAATTTGACAGCTCCATAGACATGGCAATTACCCGTGGTGCTTTTGAGGGCTTTGACAAAAAATACGAAGATACTTCTGAATTTGTCCAAATGCTCAAAAAAGAATTTCCAGACATATACACCCGCATGATGAAAAACGGACGCAGAAACATATCTCTTTCTACCGTAGCGCCAACGGGTACTATAAGTCTTCTCACACGCACATCTTCTGGAATAGAGCCAGTGTTTATGCTTTCATACACACGCCGTAGAAAAGTGGTAGCAGGTTCTGACGAAAAACCAGACTATGTGGATGCTATGGGCGACGGTTTCAAAGAATTTGACGTGTATCACCGTGGAGTAGATATGTGGAAAAAAGCCACTGGACTTGACGATATTTCTCTTTCTCCGTATGCAGGCTCTACCGCAAACGAAATAGACTGGTACAAACGCGTACAAATGCAGTCTTTGGTACAAAAATACACCACACACTCTATATCTTCTACTATAAACCTTCCTTCGGATGTTAGCGTAGAACGTGTAGGAGATATATACATGGAAAGTTGGAAACTTGGACTTAAAGGTATAACAGTGTATCGCGATGGTTCTCGTTCAGGAGTTTTGGTGCAGAAAGACGACAAAAAAGAGAAGAAAGAAGCAGACGAACAGGCTTTGAAATCTTTTGGAAATATGGTGATAGAAAAAGACTTGATACGCCGTCCAAAACGTCTTGAAGCAGATGTTGTCCGTTTCCAAAACGAATATGAGAAATGGATAGCTGTCATAGGTATTATAGACGGTCGGCCGTATGAGATATTCACAGGACGCATGGAGGATGCATTTAACCTTCCTGCTTATGTGGAAAAAGGTGTCATCATCAAAGAAAAAGACGAAGAAGGAGCTTCACGTTATGATTTCCAATATACCGATAAAGAAGGTTACCGTACTACCATAGAAGGTCTTTCACGTTCATTCAACAAAGAGTATTGGAACTACGCCATACTTATTTCAGGAGTCCTTCGTCATGGTATGCCTCTTAACTATGTGGTAGAGCTTATCAATAACCTCCACTTGTACGATGACAATATCAATACATGGAAAAATGGTGTCCTTCGTGCATTCAAACGTTACATACCTAATGGTACAGCCGCAGCGGATAAGAGATGTCCTGAGTGTGGAGACCCTAACGGTTTAGTATATGAAAACGGTTGCATAATATGCCGTAGTTGCGGACATTCAAAATGTGGCTGATAAATAAAACAAAGCCTCATGTAGGCATAGTAAAGTATTTTTTTGATTAGATTAGACAAGCAAAGGGCGGTAGAAAAATCTACCGCCCTTTCTTATCAAACATCTATAACAGCACTATGAAAAATATAAAAAATGTTTTTCTTGGTTATTAAAAAGCGTCATTTTGAAAACCACCGTCCATCTGTGGACGTCCACCTTGCATCTGAGAACGATTGTTCCCGTTCTGTGGACGCTGGTTGTTGTTTTGTTGTCCGTTGTTTCTGCTAAAATGGTTCATCATCATCTTTGCAAAATCAATGTCTGCACGGTAAACTTTAAGCAATTGTTCAGCGGAAAGAGTTTTGCCCAATTCCTTGTACATATCCATACGTTTTTGCTCTATGGTTATGTTGTTTTTGAAAATGTTTTCAATGGAAGAAGATGTAGCCTTGGCGTTCTCATCGGTTAGTTTGTTAGCATTGCGACGAAGAGTCTCTATTTCATTGGTATATTGGTTGTACACTTTGGTAAAAGAATCTTTTTGTTTGTCTGTTATGCCTGCGGTTTTTATTATGTGCTGGATACGCATCTGGTCCATAGGAACTCTTTGTCCGTTGGCGGGTTTTTGCATAGCGTTACCAGGTGCTTTGTCTGGTGCAGGAGCATTTGCAGTCTGTTTAGTGGTGATATTGACAACACCGTTTTTAGCTTTGTCTCCGTACTTTTTGGTCATTTCTTCGTTTTTGACCATGGTGAATTTCTTGATGTCATTGCGGTCTATCTCATCCATAGAAGAACATTCTTTTCCATCTACCAAAATAAGAGGTGCAGCAGCTTTTTCAGCTACAAAAACAGCTTTTTGTGCAGCTACAACGGCTTTTTGCTTCTCGTAAGAATTGAGGTTAGCTGCCATTTCCTTCATAGCGGACGAGAGGTCTTTTTTAGCCTTTTGCAATGCTGCGGCTTCATCGGAGCAGATGCTTTTACGCATCTCTATTGCGCTTTGTTTCAAAGAATCCATTTTAGCTTTGTACTCCATACGGGTGCGAAGAGCCTTTATGTAGTTTCCTTGGGTCGTTTTATCATCTGGGGCATTTTTTAGGGCGATAGTGGCATCGTGAAAAGTTTTTTCTATTTCCTGTTTGGCAGATGCTTTCTGAGGAGAAAAAGAAAAATCTTTTTTTGCATTTCCCATATCTGGTCTTTCTTGTGCAAAAGCAACACTTGATAGTGCCAATGCAGAGAGAATAATTAAATATCTTTTCATTTTTTTTGACTTTTTGATTTGTTGAAGAATATGTTTTTACAGAGTGGCCAGCTCCATAATGTTATAATTTTCCATGATGTATTTTTCAGCCTCTTGTTCGGTAGGAGTAGAAGAATATTCATAAGTGGTTGTAATATCGCTAATTACAGTTTTTTCTGTGGTAACACCTACCGCAGACAAAATGTCTGACGCATCGGTCTGTTCACTCTCTTGTGGGGCAGAGTAGGACGGTTGTAAAGAAAGCAAATATGTATTTACCTCTTCGGCGTTGCTCAGCACAATGGTGTGTTTGACACTGACGTTCTCGCTACTGTCAAAGGCTTTGATGCCAAAGAAAACGCAGCACATAACAGCTGCAACACCAGTGCAGTACGTAGTCCAACGCATAAATACACGTCTGTTTCTTTTGTTTTCTTTCTGTTTTATTTTTTCAAAAACCTGAGCTTCCATCGCTTGGAAATATCCGTCAGGAATGTCAAATTCGGGGTCTTTTATGTCGTTAAAATCAGTCATTGCCTTGGTGCTTTTATTATTCTGTTTTTTCGGTAACGTATTGTTTTATTTTTTCTATCGCTATGTGGTAAGATGCTTTCAATGCCCCTTCGGAAGTACCAAGGGCGGAACTTATCTCGCTGTATTTCATCCCTTGAAAATGCTTCATGGAAAAGACCATTTGTTGCATTTTTGGCAGTGAATGAATGGCTTTGAGAGAAAGAGCGCTCATGGTGTCTATCTTTTCCGCAGTGTCTGAATTATCCGCCTCCACCACATCATAGTCATCTATTGGCACGTGAGCGCGGTCTGCTTTTTCTCTAAGGAAAGATATTGCCTTGTTGGAAGCTATGCGAAAAAGCCAACTCTGCAACGCAGAATCATCTTTTAAGGAGCCAATGCTTTCCCACGCCTTTATAAATGTCTCTTGGAGAACATCATCAGTGTCGTCATGGTTTACCAATATCCTACGCAAATAGCAATACAATGAACGCGAAAACTTTTTAACCAATAAACAAAATGCCATATCCTTCTGAGCTCTGTCGCCATGGCGGCACATATCCAGTAGCTGAGTATCGGAATATTGTTTTTGCATATTGTTTATCGTTTTATTAGTTTTCATATAAAAGACGATAAAAAATGAAAAAGGTTTAAAAATAAAAGCGTTTTTTTATTGTATCTGCCCCAAGACATCGCCATCAGTATCTATGCTTTTTAGCAAAACACGTTGTATGGTATTGTGTAGGGTAGGTAGGAAAGGCAATTTTACCTTTATGTAGTTATCTGTAAAACCAAATAAAAAACCATCTTTTTCTTCACTCTCCACCAATACCTCGCGTACCGTATTGAGGTATTTTTGGTAAAAAGCAGTGCGTTTTTGCGCACCCAAAAGATGAAGAACCTTGCTCCTTTTGGCGCGCACGGCAGAATGTACAGCACCTTCCATGGTAAAGGCAGGAGTGTTTTCTCGTTCTGAATAAGTGAAAACGTGCAGGTATGATATATCCAAAGAGCGGATAAAATCATAAGTCTTTTGAAAATCATCGTCCGTCTCACCAGGAAAACCGACTATCACATCTGCGCCAATGCAGGCATCGGGCATCAGGTTTTTAATAGTCTCTATTCTGTGGCGGTACATCTGAGTGTTGTAACGGCGGCGCATACGGGCTAATGTCTGGTCGCATCCGCTTTGCATAGGCACGTGAAAATGAGGAACATATTTTTTGTTTTCAGATATGAACTCCAAAATCTCATCTGTTAGAAGATTTGGCTCTATGGAAGAAATGCGTATTCGTTTTAGTCCGTCTATATCGTTTAGGGCTTTTACTACTTGAAAAAAAGTGCTTTTCTCAGTCAAGCCTTTACCCCAGTCCCCAGTGTTCACACCAGTGAGTACTATTTCGTAAGTGCCTGCTTTTACTATATCCTGAGCGCTTTTTATTATTCCATCCAAAGGCTGGCTACGGCTTTTACCTCGCGCCAACGGAATAGTGCAGTAGGTGCAGTGGTAGTCGCATCCGTCCTGTATTTTTAAGAATGCGCGTGTTCTTTCTGCCAATGAGTAAGAGCCGTGGTACGTTTCCACGCTTGTGATATCACATGAGTGGACTTCGGTAACAGCTTTTTTGGAAAGGGTAGGTAGATAGTCTGTTATTTTGAATTTGTCTTTTGTACCTAAAACCAGGTCCACTCCGCCAGTCTGGATTATCTCATCGGGGTTGGTCTGGGCGTAACATCCTACGGCTATGATGTAGGCTTGGGGTGCGCGTTTTACCACTCCATGTACCAAGTAGCGAAAACGTTTGTCTGCATTGTCTGTAACGGTGCATGTGTTTATAACGTAGATGTCCGCTGCGTCTTCCCATTCTACTTTGGTGTATCCATTAGATGCAAATGAGCGTGCTAAGGTGGATGTTTCTGCAAAATTTAGTTTACATCCTAAGGTATAAAATGCTACTTTTTTATTCATGGAAATGTTTTTCTGTGGCAAAGGTACGAAAAAAATACGCCCTTTTCTCTTTAAACGCCAAAAGCGCTCGCCCTTTGGGCGAGCGCTTTTGGCGAAAATATGATATAAAATTAAAAACGATACGAAGCAGAAAGATAGAAAACACGAGTGTCGTATTTTTCTACGTCCAATTCATTTTGGAACTTACCACTACCAGCATCTATGACAGATAGAGTGCGGCTCTGGTAGCTTTTGAACACGTCTGTAACACGAGCGGATACACTTAGTTTTTTCTGCAAGAAATCATAACGGACACCAGCATCCATACCGCTGTTGGCATCTTCTATGCCTTGTATATGAGTCTGAGTGCCATTGTAACGTCCAAGGAGCATTACACTTAAATATTTGGTAACATTGGCTGTGGCGCTAAGTTTAGTTGTGTAGTTAACCCCGCATTTGTTCCAATATGTGTTTTCTCCTATGGCATAGTCCACGTAATAAGCGTTGGCACTACCTGAAATGTTAAGCCATGAGGTAGCTTCGGCAGATATTATAACTTCTGCGCCAATGGTGTGTGCTTTGTCGTAATTTTTGAAAGTATTGTAAATAATGCCAGCGGTGCTTTCTCCTGTTATAGGATTTACCGATGTGAGGTAAGACTGTATCACATTTCTGTTTTGGTTCCAATACAGCGAAGAGCTTATGTTTATTTTGCTGAAAGCTCCTAAGTATGTTAGTTCCAAAGAGTTACTGTATTCTGGTCTTAGATAAGGATTGCCTATGTTAGGACGAGAAGGGTTGGTAGAGACAGCGTTTGGATTTAGCTGATTGGTCAGTGGGCGTGCTACACGACGTGAATAAGACAACATCAATGAGTTTTGTTGGTCTATCTTGTATGTCAGGTTAGCCGATGGGTAAAAATTCACTGTGTCTTTGGCGTATGTAACGTCTTCACTGCCGTCTGTGGTGGCTAAGTTTTTGACTTTTGTTTTAGATACGTCCATTCGGATACCTATTTTGGCTGTCAATGCTCCAAAAGTGCGTGAGTAAGTGCTGTATATGGAAAAAATATCTTCATTAAAACGGAAATGATAAGAAGAAAGTGATGTTACCTGTGGGCGAGGAGAAGGCATCACGGTTATGCTTTTGTCGTGATAGGGATTGTCCATGGTGCGCAGTGAGGCGTTCACACCTGCTTCAAATTTGTACTTTGTACCTTGGTTTGTGTAGTCCAAACGGGCTGTGAGGTATGTGTAGTCGCTTTTGTAACCAGATGTATCTATGACGCTATCGGGCATATATGGCGACATCTTTGTGGTAAATGATTGTCCGAAGTAAGTGTTGTTTCCGGTGTTGTCTATCTCGTAGTTGACATCGGCATCCAGACGGTTTTTATTGTCAAAATTATGGCGAAAATGCACTCCATTAGTTATGAATGTCATGTAACTGGTAGATAGAGCGTTGCTTAGGTATCCAGAAGTGGTTTTGCTTTCTGAAAGGTCTGTGTAGGTATCGCTCTGAATATTCATGTTGGATTCTCTCCAAATGATGCGGGTAGCTCCTATGTAAGATAGTCTGGTAGATGTATTTATGTCATAATCTATGCCGTATTTTATCTCATGGTCATTACCGTTATAATGTCCGCCGACTACTTGACGGCTAAGGGTAGATGTGGCAGAGCTTTCAGCAGGCAAGATGTCTGTTTTTTCTACCAGCCCTTCCAGTTTGTTTTTGTTTTGGAAAAAAGCGTAACCTCCCCAAATGTTTACTTTATCTGTTCTGTAATTAAGACGAACACCGGCGTTGTACTTGTCAGCGGTGCCTGCGCTTAGGTCTATTGCTCCTCCGAAGCCTTTTTTGCTACTTTTTGAGGTTATGATATTGACTATACCAGAAGGTCCGTCGGAATATTCTTTTGATGAAGGGTTGGTGATAAGTTCTACTTTTTCTATGCCAGAAGTAGGCAAGACGTTGAGTAATTCTTTGGAGTTTAGATTGGTAGGACGTCCATCTACATAAAAACGTATATTTGTACTACCACGAAGCATCATGTCTCCTTTTATATCAACGGTGCTACTCGGTAGGTTATTCATGAGGTCTTTGGCAGCATTTCCACTGGTTTTAAGGTCTGCCCCAACACTCACCACACGTAGTCCAAGTAATGTTTTTATGCTTGTGATGTCTGGTGAAATCACCACAGTAGATAGCTGTGTGTACTGTGGGGTAAGAAAAATATCTTCTTGTGGTTTTTCCTGTGGGGTGCGTTCAAACTCTTGTAAATTTTCGTAGCCCATCATTCTGACAGTCAGAGAGTAAGTCTGATTTTTCAAGTGGTCTAAAACGTAGAAACCGTCAGCATCTGTTACTGCGGACTGAACGACTTGCTTTTCCTCTGGTACGCAAATAGATACCAAAGCATCGGCTATTGGCTCTTTTGATAGTTTATCCACAACGCGTCCGCTGATGAAATTTTTAGATTTTACAGTTTGCGCCTCAGAGTGTGTAAAAGGTAAAAAAATGAGGATTAAGAATGTTAGTAAAATACTTTTTTTCATTTATTGTATAAGATTTGTTATCAGAACATCGTTTTGATGTTGGTGGTAAAAATCTGTATAGCAATAGCCAAAAGTATGATACCGAATATTTTACGAATGATAGAAATACCGTTACGCCCTAAAATACGTTCTATATAAGAAGAGTATTTCAGAACTATGTACACCAAAATAAGGTTTATCACTATACCTATTATTACATCAACAACAGCATACTGAGCGCGAAGGGACAGTATGGTGGTAAGACTTCCCGCACCTGCCACCAAAGGAAAAGCCAATGGAACGATAGATGCTGTTTCCGGTTCGCTCTCTTTGAACAAAGACACTCCTAATATCATTTCTATTGCAAAGAAAAGAATGAAAAGAGCACCTGCTACGGCAAATGAGCTAACGGTAACACCCAAGAAATTGAGCATTCCTTCACCGAAAAACAAGAATAAAATCATGACAATACCAGCTGTTATGGCTGCTTTTCCAGACTGAATATAACCAGTTTTGGCACGTAGGGTGATGATAATAGGTATGCTTCCTATTATATCTATCACGGCAAATAGTGTCATTGTTATGGTAAAAATGTCTTTTAAGCTATTTAAAAATGTCATTTCGGTAAAATTTATATTAGTTGGTGTTATTATTTTGCAAATATCGTAATTTTTTGCTGAATTATTATCTATTTTCTAATATAAAATTATATGCTGAAATCTTGAAAAGAAGAAAGTCTTATCAAAGAACTCAGGTGCAAAGTAAGGGCTTACTTTAACTATCTACAATAGCTATTTGTAGTGATTTTTCACTGACAGTTTTTTTATATTAAAAAAATTATTATATTTTTATTTATAAAATATAGCATTATCTTTATATGAAAAATCACATATTAACTAATATAGTTTAAACAAGGAAAAACAATTTAAAAATCACAATTTTTTCTTTAATTATGATGCTGTCGGGGGCAGCAGGGATATATGCTTATGTTGGAGATAGAATAATTATTAAAGAAATAGAAAATATCACTAATGAAGAACAAACTTCTCCTGTTGAAAATGATTATCCTTGTACTGTGTACGTATATGATGTATATCAAACAAATCAGATTGATGGAACGCCAAAACATATATATACTACATATGAAGTAACAAATTTACCAGATAATGTAAGATTCTTAGATAGCCGTGAAGGTACACGTAGAGAGTGCCCTTAAATGGCTGAGGATTGTATACCATGTACTGCGTATGATGATGAGTTATATACTTTGTATGGAGATTGATTTATAAATAAATAATACTTTTTTGACATGAGACAATTTAGATGTTTAATGTTCGTCATTATGCTATGTGTGTTTATAACAACTTTTGCACAAAACTATACAGTCAAAGGCGTGGTGATAGACGCCAAAGGAAATAGTGTTATAGGAGCAGAAATAAAAGCAAAAAAGTCTAAAACAAGTGCCACAACAGAAAACGGAGGCGTTTATTCATTGTCTGTTACACCAAAGGAAACGGAATTATCCCTTATTATCAATAAGTATCAGGTGATGTCTATGCCTGTGAGCGTAGAAATAGCCAAAAATCCCTTAGTTTTTCAAATGACACCACAGACAGACCCAACAGTAACAGGATATTTAAAAGATGATACGTATTATGTAGGAGAAATAGATAATAGTTTTGATGACATCATCAATAAAAATTTTGCCAATTCTAACATCATTTCTTCATGTGGATACAGATGTAATTGTTATATAGTAGATGGAACACAGAGTCATGTATTGACTATCACATCTCCTTCGCAGATGTATAGCATATAGGTAAAAAATGACGGCTCTGCATACGGTGCGGACGGAAAAAATGGTGCAGTGATTATAACCACAAAGACAGCTGGGGACCCCAAGCAGGAGGGCTGAAAATGAAAACTCCGTCGGGCGAAACAGCGGTGAGCGATACCGCAGGTCATTATGCCATAAAGATAAATAAGAAAGATAAATATATAAGAACTGACATAGACTATACCGAAGGTGCCATTATTCGTATTCCATCTGGAAACAAAGGACGCGATTGATTTAACGGTTAGGTTGAAAAATAATGGCTTCCGTGGCGTGTGGAGTGATGATATGACCACTTATTAAAAAGTCTATGGAGAGTGTAATCAGACACTTTAATGGTGTAAAATATATAAATGACACATTGTATATAGACCGTTTTGTGGTTTCTTCATTAGTATCAAAATAATCTTATGTTAAGTATGTAGAAGTAGATGGCTCTCCTGTTCCAAATCTTTCTTTCCTTGAAGTAAAAAGCATTTATAGCATAAAGATAATAAAAGATATGGCACAAAGCCTCATTTATGGAGGGCAAGGACAGTATGGAGCAGTCATTATAAAAACAAAAGGAATGCATACTGAACAGCCAGTAGAGCGTACAGATTTTGAGGTAGCAAAAGCCAAACGCATTTCAGGAGCCGAAGGAATGAAAGCCTTTATAGAAACACAAGGCAGCGGTTTGGTATATGACGATGGAAAAATAAACATTGACGGAAAAGAATGTGAGCTCTACATCATCAATGACAAAGAATTCAGTCACATGCGTGGCATAGAAGCCAATATGATAGATGACATTATCATCATTCGCACAGGAGGAGTCCCCGCATACGGAGAAAAGGCTAAAAACGGCGTTATCCTCATTTATGCCACCCAGAAAGAAAAGAAAGCTGTGAATGAACAGGGCGAAACTGTTTTTGGAAAAGAAGCAAAAAAAGTTCTGAGAAAAATAAAAAGTAAGAATAATAATAACAGAACAAAAAAAGGTGGCATCCAAAGGATGCCACCTTTTATGTATCAAGAAAATGTTATTTGTCTAACTGAACGTCAGCTACGCGGTCTGTAACGTATTGGTGGTTTGCCAATTTATCACGAACCTCTGCAAATGCGTTTAGAGTGTATTCTATGTCCTCTTTTGTGTGATAGTTGGTAGGTATCAGACGAAGAAGGATGTTACCAGCAGGGATAACTGGTGGTATAACTATTGAGCAGAATATGCGGTAGTTTTCACGCATATCAGCTACCACTTGTGTAGCCTCTTCCAATGAACCTTTCATATACACAGGGGTAACGCATGAAGTAAGGTCGCCTATGTCAAAACCACGTTCACGAAGACCGTTTTGAAGCATACGGACATTTTCCCACAGTTTAGTGCGGAATTCAGGGTGATTGCGGATGAGTTCCAGACGTTTAAGCCCACCCATAACGTTTACCAATGGCATAGATTTTGCGTATATCTGAGACCGCATATTGTAACGTATATGAGTTATTATTGCTTTGTCATTAGTAGCTATGAAACCACCAGTAGAAGCCATTGATTTTGCAAAAGTAGCGCAGTAAACGTCCACTTCATCAGCACAACCTTGTTCTACGTGTGTACCGCCACCGTCTTCACCTTGTGTACCAAAGCCGTGTGCATCGTCTATCAAAAGGCGGAATGTGTATTTCTTTTTCAGGTCAGCCAATCCTTTGACTTTACCCTGCATACCACGCATACCAAATACACCTTCTGTAATAACCAGAACGCCACCACCTTTTTGCTCTGCCAGTTTGCAAGCTATTGCTATTCTCTTTTCAGCATCGGCAACGTCATTGTGGCGGAATTTGTATTTGTCAGCAGGGCTCATGCGGATACCGTCTATGATAGAGGCATGGCAGTCTGCGTCATAAACTACTACGTCATGACGGTCTAAAAGGCAGTCAATAGTTGACATGATACCTTGGTAACCGTAGTTGATAAGGCATCCGTATTGTTTATGAGAAAAATTAGCCAATTCTTGTTCCAGTTGTTTGTGCCATTTTGTTTGACCTGACATAACGCGTGCGCCCATAGGGTATGCCATACCGTATTTTGCGGCAGCTTCTGCGTCTGCTTTACGAACCTCAGGGTGGTTTGCCAGACCCAGATAGTTGTTCAAACTCCAACAAAGGACTTCTTTCCCTTGGAAATACATATGAGAACCTATCTCACCTTCCAACTCAGGGAACATATAGTAACCTTCTGCTTTGTCATGCCACATTTCCAGTGGACCTGGTTTGCTTTTGATTTTATCAAATAAATCTATCATAACTTTTGATTTTTGGGGACACCCCCCTTTTTAATATTCTATTTAGAAAATTCTATTTTGTCAAATTGTTTTTTGAACATACGGTCTAAGAAACGGTCTGACAGTACGTGTATTGCAAGCCAAAACATCCAACGGTGAGGAGCTATTAGGTAGCGAGTACGAGGCTTTTTGCTCACGTAAGCTTTTAGTACCAAATCACCTACTGCACTGGCAGGCAGTGCGTTATGTTCCATACCTTCTACGCCTTTGTCTATTTTTTGGAAAAGGACAGCGTAGTCCGTGTCTTGGTATTTGTATTGACCAACTTTGGCTTTGTTTTTATCCCATATTTTGGTCTGAATAGGACCAGGCTCTATGATTATCACGTCTATGCCGTAACGCATAAGTTCGCGACGCATAGCATCTGAGATAGCCTCCACAGCGTGTTTTGTGGCAGCGTAAGGTCCTAAGTAAGGGCGTACAGCGCGTCCAGCACCAGAAGAAATGTTCACTATTTTGGTCTGAACAGAAGTGTTGGCAGATGATATTTTAAGTAGTGGAAAAAATGCTTGTGATACACGCATAAGACCCAATGTGTTCACATCGTAAATGTGTTTCATGTAGTCTATGGATACGTGCATGATAGCATCTCCTCCTGAAATACCGCCACTGTTTACCAATAGCTGAATGCCTTGGTGTCCTACTATTTGGGCTACACGGGTAGCTTCGTCTTTTATGGCTTGGTCATCGGTGAGGTCAAAGAACATAGGTTCGTAACTATCTCCAAATTCTTGTTTTAAGCGCAATGCGTCTTCTTTTTTTCTAACACTGCCGAAAACCTTAAAACCTGCGTTTATAAAAGACTGCATGATAGCCAGTCCAATACCTGAGCTTACGCCCGTAATGACTACATTTTTCATCATAGCCCTTGGTTTTATGTTGTTATTTTATAGTTTCTACTGAGCGAAATACTAAATATTCAGCTTTCAGATAGTTCAACTGAGCTTTTACCTCAGGGGTAACATCGTTGAGCCACTGCTGACTTTCCATCCATTTATCGTCAAAAATCTTAGACATATAACGTTCTCCATGGTCTGGCAAAAGAACGACAGGGACAGCGTTTTTAGGTAGTTTGAATACCTCTTTTATTACTGCTGAAAGAGCAGAACCGCTGGAATATCCGCACATAAGACCTTCTATCTGAGGAAGAAGACGTGCTACCAATGCACTCTCATAGTCATTTACTTTGACAAAGCGGTCTATGACCGAAAAGTCAGTAGCCGAAGGTATCATGTTTTTGCCCACACCCTCCATACGGTAAGGTTGAAGTTCGTTAGGGTCTATGATGCCAGTTTCCTTATATTTTTTGAGGATACTACCCACAGCATCTACACCTATTACTTCTATGTTAGGATTTTTCTCTTTAAGGTAACGACCGATACCACTGACAGTGCCTCCTGTACCAGAGCAAGCAAAGAAATGTGTTATTTTTCCTTCTGTTTGTTCCCATATTTCAGGACCTGCGGATAGGTAGTAAGATTCGCTATTTTTAGGGTTAAAATATTGGTTTACATATATAGAACCCGGATTTTCTTTTGCCAAACGAGCGCCTGTGGAGTAGTAAGACTCTGGGTGTGTAGGAGGTACGTTAGCTGGGCAGACATGTACTTCTGCACCCATGGCGCGCAATACTTGTAGTTTTTCGGCAGCACATTTGGAGTTTACAGCCAGTATGCAACGGTATCCTTTTAGTGCGCAAAGCATTGCTATGCTGTATCCTGTATTACCACTGGTTGTTTCAACTATGGTAGCCCCAGGTTTTAGACGTCCGTCTTTTTCGGCTTCTTCTATGATGTGGCGCGCAACGCGGTCTTTCATAGAGTGTCCTGGGTTATAAGATTCTACTTTGGCGAAAACTCTAACGGGGGAGTTGTGAAAAAACTTGTCCAAAGGTATCATAGGAGTGTGTCCTATGGTCTGAACAAGTGTGGTAGGTTTATCATTAAGATTCATTACTTAATATTTAACTATTTGTGTTCTAATTAGTTAAAGGGAGCGAATGTTGTCCCAAAAAACAGACGCAATTTAATCAAATAAAATGGTTTAGCCTAAAAATGTAGTGTGAAATTGATATTTGAAAGTCAAAAAAAAGAAAAAAAGCCTTTTTAGGCGGTTATAAGTAAGGTTTATTTGGTATTATCAAAATTTATAAGCAAAGCACGCTGTGTAATTTACCGTACGACGAGAATAATTACCTCCGTTGAATTGAGTCTGTATGTTAGCCTCGGCGAATGCGGCAAAACGACGACCATCCAGACCGTATATTCTCTGTGGGTAATTGATAGCAAAATTTGTGTGAAAATCATCTGTGCGGATAACAGCTGTTTCGCTTGCCGATATTCTGGTGGTCTCTTCACGTGATACTCCAAAAACGGCTCCTACTTTTACATAGCGGAACCATTTGCCAAAAGTGGTAACTATCATGCCTACGTTAGCACCGTAACGCATGGTTTCGTAGTTGTACTTAAACTGCCAAGGTATGTTTGTGTATCCCCTTGGGCTAAAAAGAGGTTACCTTCGGCTGTCAAAAAAGAGTTGATAATGCGTCCGTAGGTGAGTGAAAAAACAGGTCCGTAGTAGTATCCGTCTTCACCTACATCTTGTCCGTCCTGAGTGTATACGTGAAAAGACGAAGGTTATAGTCCTATGCCGAAAGATACGTAGTTTTTGTTTTCATTTTCTGTGTTTGCCTTTTGTGCAAATGCGGCAGTGTGGCATACTGTACTGGATAAAATGATGCTTATTGTTTTTTCATATCAATACGTTTTTTTATGTTATCATGTTTTTATTAAATGTAAAAAAAAGGTGCATTTTTACGTTAAAATAAATTAGTTTTTTTTTACACAAATACTTAAAAAATTGTTATGAAATGCTTATATTGTTTTTCAACAAAAAATGTTTTATATATTTGTGGATATAATCAAAAAGATATAAGATATGAAAAAAGTGTTATTGACTCTGATAATAGTTGTGATGGCCGTGGGAGTGCAGGCACGCACCAATATATATGACCTTCGCAGTTTTTCAGTAAACAAAATGCCACTGTACCTCACCGCTCCTGACCGCGCCGCCGCCACTCTTGGTGAACCTATAAAACGTGAGGGGTATCTAAATCGTACTGGTGGTTATCCGCCTGCATATTACGCCGGTATGTATCCGTGGGGTGCTATGTATTACCGTTATCCTATGTATATGTCGGCTCCTGAACTGCTGGCTACTATGGTGTTCATTTATAACAATGCGGTCATTTATTTTGACCAGCAGACCATGTACGGTAGTGCTTTTATCAATAGCATGAGTATTTACTCGTCGGAGTATGTGCTTCATTATGGCGATAAAGACATAAAAGTAGGCGATGCTTTTTCTACTTTATCCTCTGTTTTTCAAGATGAGTATGCAAAGGCTCTTAAAAAGTCAAAAAAAGAGCTTTTTGATGTCAAGATAAAAGTAGATGCTGGCTATGGAGACCTCCGTCAAAAGGGACGCATTACTTTTGTGGTGGAAAAAGGTGTGATAGTGGCAATAGGCATTGTCCTTCGCTGAGTCTTGTGAAAATAAAAACGGCGTTTACTTTCAGTAAACGCCGTTTTGTTTTAAAAAATGTATTAGTTTTTCTTTTTCAATTCTTCCAAAATCTCGCCAAGGAGTTTCTCTTCTGCACTCGGTGCGGGTGGAGTAGTGGGTTTAGGCTCTTCTTTTTTAGCATCCATTATTTTGTTTACCACTTTTAGTAACAAGAATATAGCAAAGGCTATGATAAGGAATTGGATTATGACCTGGATAAACTGTCCATAACCTATGGATAGCTCTGGTATGTTCTCTGCTGCATCACCAGCGCGAAGAACCCATTTTTGGTCTGTAAAGTCTACTCCGCCTGTGATTAAACCTATCAACGGCATGATGATATCTGCTACCAAGGAATTGACTATTTTGCCAAATGCACCGCCTATGACAACACCCACAGCCATGTCCATGACATTGCCTCGGCTTATGAATTTCTTAAATTCTTTTATTAATCCCATATTTAAATGTGTTAGTTTTTGGTAAATAATTTTTTTTTCTTGTGTATAATATGATGATAAGCTATGCAGATGAGAATCATGTACATATCAGACAACACCCACAAAGATACATATTCACACGAAACTTCAAAATTTAAATGTGTTAGTTGTTATTAGTAAGTAATTTCTTTGTCTTGTATATAATATGACGGTAAGCTATGCAGGTG
>JAQUTH010000137.1 GCA_028709885.1 Flavobacteriales bacterium | reverse complement strand
GACAGCGCCTCTATCATACAAGGACTATTGCCACAGAGCCTTCGTTTGCAGTTATTCCGCATCCTCAGGGACAGCATAGCATCTGAACACGGAGCGCGCATGACCGCCATGCACAAGGCATCGGACAATGCAAAAGAACTTCGCGATACCCTCACATTGCAGTATAACAATGCTCGTCAGGCAGCTATCACCAATCAGATAATAGAGATAGTCAGCGGAGCTGAAGCATTGGGCTAAGAAAAAGATAACAATGGCAAAAATAATATGCTTAGAAACAGCTACGGTAAATTGCTCCGTGGCTGTTTTTGATAATGAAAAACTACTGAGTTTCTCACAGAGCAACACTGGTGATTTTTCTCATAGTGAAAAGCTCCACATATTCATTCAGCAGACACTCAAAGAAGCAGGCATGGAACCAAAAGATTTGGACTGTGTAGCGGTGAGCAAAGGTCCTGGTTCGTACACAGGGCTTAGGATAGGAGTGTCTTCGGCAAAAGGATTGGCTTATGCGTTGGGGATACCGGTGGTAACGGTAGATACATTGAAAATAATAGCTATGGTGGGGCAAAAAACTACCGAAGCGGACTTGTATGTGCCAATGATAGACGCTCGCCGTATGGAAGTGTACACCGCAGTGTATGACCGAGATATGAGAATGATAGAGCCTGTTTCTGCCAAGGTTATAGATGATGACACTTTTTCTTTTTTACCCAAAGACAAAAAAATATGTTTCTGTGGAGACGGCATGGGTAAATGCAAAAACTTGATAGATATACCTCAGGCTATTTTTACAGCAGATGTGTATCCATGTGCGCAGGCTATGGGTGGTGAGGCATTACGTCTTTTCTGTGAAAAAAAATGGGAAGATGTGGCGTATTTTGAACCTTATTACTTGAAAGATTTTGTGTCAACCGCGCAGATAAACAAGAAGAAATGAGTTTTTAAGATGTAATATTTAAAATAAAATCCCCACCTTTTAGGTGGGGATTTTTTATGATAAGAAAATGCTATCTACCAGATGATAGTGCGTTTTTCAGGAGCTATGTACATAGCGTCGCCCTCTTTGATACCAAAGGCATCGTAGAAAGACTGGATGTTTTGAAGAGCTGCATTGACACGAAGAACGCCCAATGAGTGTGGGTCTATCTTGGTAAGGCGAAGAATCTCAGCATCGCGAATGTTCTGAGACCATAGACGTGCATATGCCAGGTAAAAGCGTTGGTCTGGGGTAAATCCATCTATTTTCTCTGTTTGAGGTTTTTCTGCCAAAGCGTTTTGCAGTGCAGAGTAAGCCACACGAAGACCGCCTTGGTCTGCTATGTTCTCACCCAAAGTGTAGCGTCCGTTAGCATGAACGGTGTCAAGAACTATCTTAGATGAGTAATGTTCTGCCAGACCGTCTGCAAGAGTGGTGAATTTTTCAGCATCGGTAGCTGTCCACCATTCGTTCATGTTTCCTTCTTTGTCAAATTTACGACCTTGGTCATCAAATCCGTGGGTCATCTCGTGCCCTATTACCACGCCGATAGCGCCGTAGTTTATGGCATCGTCGCCCTCAGGGTAGAAGAATGGAGGTTGGAGTATGGCAGCAGGGAAGCATATTTCGTTAGTTGTAGGGTTGTAATATGCGTTTACAGTCTGTGGTGTCATAAGCCATTCATCTTTATCTACTGGTTTGCCTAATTTTTCGTTAAGCATTTTTTGGTAGTAGAATGTTGTAACACCTTTCATGTTCTGATAAAGACCATCTTCTGGGTCTATTACCATTTTAGAATAGTCTGTCCATTTGTCAGGGTAACCTATCTTAACGTGGAAGGTAGATAGTTTTTCCAATGCTTTTGCCTTTGTGGTATCGCTCATCCATTCAAGAGCTTGGATGTGTTCACCCAGAGCTTTTTGAAGATTGACCACCAGTGTGGTAACGCGTTCTTTTGATGCAGCAGGGAAATATTTTTCTACATAAAGCTCACCCATAGCTTCGCCCAAAGTGCCGTTAACAGTACCCATGGCGCGTTTCCAGCGTGGTTGTTGTTGCTCTTTACCAGAAAGAGTTTTTTCGTAAAAATCAAATGATGCTGTTTCAAAATCATCGGATAGAACTGATGTTGCACCGTCTAAAAGGTTGAACATCATGTAGTTCTTTATGGCTGACAAAGGGGTAGAAGCTATCAATTTGTCCATAGCATCCATGAAAGGAAGTTGGTCTACTACTACTTCTTTTTCAGAGGCAAAGCCCATGAGTTCAAAGTATTTTTTCCAGTTAAGAGCAGAAAAACGTTTGTAGAAATCCTCAGTTGTGAGTTTGTTGTAGTTCTTTTCAGGTATGCGGCTTTCCTCACGTGAGAATTGCGCTTGTGCCAATGCTGTTTCTATGGTCATGACATCCTCAACGGCTTGTTTGGTGCGTGTGGTGTCAAATCCTGCCAAGGTAAACAGTTTTGTGATGTACTGGCGGTATGCTTGTTGGATTTTAAGGGTAGCATCGTCTTTTAGCAGGTAGTAATCGCGGTCTCCCATATTGGTGCCACTTTGGTAAAAGTCTACTATGTTCATGCTACTGTTTTTGGCATCAGCTCCAACGTAAGTACCAAAGAATGTTCCTACGCCTATTTCACGGCGAAGTTTAGCTATTGCTTCGGTGAGTGATTCTTTGTTTGAAATAGCGTCAATGTATGCTATGTCTTGTGTCAATGGAGTAGCTCCTAATTCGTTGCGGCTGGTGCTGTCCATCTTCATACGGTAAATGTCTGCTATTTTCTGGGCGACAGTACCTTTTTGGTTAGGTTTGGAAAGAACATCGTCTATAAGAGTTTTGAGCTGTTCTTTGTTGTTTTCGCGAAGCTGGTCAAAAGAACCAAAACGAGCGTATTCTGCTGTCAATGGGTTCTTTTTTATCCATCCGCCACCAGCGTAAAGGTAAAAATCTTCTCCCGGTGCAACGGTGGTGTCCATGTCTGTCATGTCCAGACCTGCCGCTTTTTTCTCTGGCTGTGATGCACATGAGCACATAGCCATAAATGCCAATGATACAGGCATAATGAATGATTTTTTCATTTGGTTAAAAAATATTTGTTTTCTACTATTCTATCGTATGAAAGAAATGTTAATGGAATACAAATTTAGCAAATATTACTATGATAAAGGTTTTTTACCTCAGTTTTTTTAGCAAAAGAGCTCTCAGACCTCGTCTGGCGCGGTACATCAGTATCCAGTAGTTTTCTTCACTCAGACGCAGTGTTCCACAGATGACATGACTTGGGGCGTCTTCTATGTTTTTCATCTCAAAGACACGGCGTTGGCGGGAGGGAAGGAGTTTTATGCTGTCATTGATGATGATGCCTAACTGCTTGTTTTCCAGTATGTGTTCAGGGGTAGGTTCATGGCACGGTATGTTGTTTTCCCATGGTGTAAAGTCTTCATTCTGTGCGTATAATGAGTTCAATGCGCTGAATGTTACTGTGTTATGATGTGAGCGGTGGCGGTAGTAGTCTGTTATTCGGTGGCGTAATATGGAGTACAGCCATGTTTTTTCGCTGCACATCCCACGAAATAGCTCCATAGAGTTTAGCGCTGAAAGAAAAGTGTCTTGAACTATGTCTTGTGCGGCAAAATGGTCTGCTCCTATGTGTGAGGCGGTGTAGGCATACATATTTTGAAAATATCGTTTCATCCACAGCGATGGGGTCAAAATGGTGTCGGAGGGTAGTAGAGGGTTCACTTATCGTCTTCTTGTTTTGTCTAATGTATATCAAAAAATGTTAAAGTTGAAAAAATAAAGCACTGAAAGTCAGTTAAATGATTTTTTGTGTGTAAAAAATGCAGATGATGATGTAACCTTTCCGTTTTTTAGGCAGTCTAATGAAGTGAAAAGAAATAATAACGAACACTAAAAAATAAAATGAAAAAGTTTTTCTCTCTCTGCTTGCTTATGATAATGAGTATTTCTGTTTTTGCAAAGCAGGCAGACATTTTTACCGTTAAAGGGACATTGAAAGATAAAGAAAATGTGCCTGTTATGTATGCCAATGTAGTGCTTTTGAATAAAGCGGATAAAAGCGTGGCAAATGGAGGTGTGAGCACCGAAGAAGGCAAGTTTTCTCTTTCTGTGCCAGCGGGTGATTACACTCTTTCTGTGTCTTTTATGGGTTACAAGACAGTAAACAAAGACCTTTCAGTAAAGTCAAATATAGATTTAGGTGCCATAAAAATGGAAACAGATGCTGCTGTTCTGTCCGATGTTACCATTACAGCCAAGATGACCGAGAGAAAAGGAGACCGTTTGGTGGTAAATCTGGCTTCCAGCCCCTTGGTGGAAGGTAAAACGACAAAAGACATCATCAACTATACACCCGGTGTATGGCTGGACAACAAAGGCGAAATTAGTATCAATGGTAAAAAGAATGTCCGCGTTATGATAAATGACCGCGATGTTAAAATGTCTGGTGAGGAACTGCTGACGTATTTGGAGTCTTTGCAGGCGTCGGACGTACTAAAAATAGAAGTCATAC
>JAQUTH010000016.1 GCA_028709885.1 Flavobacteriales bacterium | reverse complement strand
CCCTATGTGTGGTAGCGGTACCATACTGATAGAAGCCGCCATGATAGCTGCCAATATACCTGCTGGTATAAACAAAAAAGAATTCGGTTTTGAACGCTGGAAAGATTTTGACCCTGAACTTTTCACTAAAATAAGAGAAGTTTCTCTGAAAAAAATGAGAGACCCAGGCGTAAAAATACTCGGTTTTGACAAAGCTCCTTCGGCTGTATATAAAGCAAAAGACAACATAAAAGCGGCATCGCTGGATGATTTCATAAAAGTAGAGCGCGCAGATTTTTTCCACTCTCACCGCCCAGAAGAAGGAGAATGGACCCTTATGTTCAACCCTCCGTACGGAGAACGTCTGGATGCGATAGACCCTGTGGCTTTTTACCGTCAGATAGGCGACACCCTGAAAAACAACTACAAGGACGCCACAGCATGGATTATCTCAGCCAGTTTGGAAGGTCTTAAATCTCTGGGACTACGCCACAGCCGCAGCATACCACTGATGAATGCTAATTTGGAGGCTCGTTTTGTAAAATATGAAATGTACCAAGGTAGTAAAAAATCCAAATATTCAGCCGATAACACAAAAGAGGAAAACGCAGAAGAAAATCCAGAAGAAAAAACTGAATAACTCTTAATTACCATAAAAAGCTCGCCTTCGGCGAGCTTTTTTCGTATATTCCATAGCCAAACCCATACGCTATGAAAGTTTTTTTACTAATAGGCATATCATGTGCCACTTTTGCCCTTAACGCGCAGAACAACACACCTCAGCCTGTACGCACCGCCGTACCATTTCTCACCATAACACCTGATGCCCTATCATCCGCCATGGCAGATATAGGCGTTGCAAGTTATCCAGACGCATTCAGTCAGCACCATAACCCCGCCAAATACGCATTTGCCGAAAACACAAACGAACTATCTGTTTCGTACACCCCTTGGCTGAGTAACATCACAGGCGATATGTTCATAGGATACGTTTCTTATTATCACAAAATACGTGAAAAATCCGCTCTTGGGACATCTCTACGGTGTTTTAGCCTTGGCAGTGTGGAAATGACAGACTACCAGAATGGCACAGTCGTTCCTCTTGGAGAATACAAGCCTTTGGAATTATCATTAGATGTATCCTATTCTATGCAAATAAGCCAAAGAGTGAGCCTTGGCGTGGCACTTAGATACACCCGAAGTGATATAACAGACCGTTCCAATGTAACTACCGATGGTTTTCATGCAGGAAATGCTGTTTCGGCAGACATAGCAGTGTATTTTTGTTCTAAGATGTATGAATTTAAGAAAAACAGCCTCGCATTTTCTCTGGGACTAAACATAAAAGACATAGGCTCAAAAGTAAACTACGGCAACACTTCCATAGGCGACGGATACGAACAAATGCCTACCATGATGATGTTAGGCGGTGGTGTTCATCTTCATCTACCAAAGGAGCATTGTTTTTCTATATACCTTCAAACCAATAAAATATTAGTTCCAACCCCAACGTATGACGACGCCGCAGGTACTTACGTTACCCCTGACCACGGCATTTTTGGCAATCTTTTCAGTGCTCTTACCGATGCTCCTAATGGTTTTGGAGAAAAAATCTCAGAGTATTCTTTTCAAATGGGAGCCGAGTATTGCTATAAAAAAAATTTTGCTGCCCGCACTGGCTGGTATTACGCAGATGCTGGAAAGGGTGGTTATCAGTATCTTAGTGCTGGGCTTTCTGGAAAATACAAAAACGCTTCACTGTACCTCAGTTACAACATACCCACAGCGCGTTCTTGGGACGATAGTCCTATTTCTGGCACACTGCGGGTAAGTCTTTGTTTTGCACTTGGCAAAACGTATAATGCAAAAGATTAAATCTTTGTCTTAAAGTATTCTATTGTCTTGGAAAGTCCTTGTTCCAACTGTATGGTTGGTTCCCAGTCAAGTACTTTTTTGGCAAGTCCTATATTTGGCTGACGTTGGCGTGGGTCATCAGAAGGTAGTGGCTGGTAGATTATTTTAGATTTACTGCCTGTCATTTCTATCACTTTTTCTGCCAACTGAGCTATGGTAAATTCGTTAGGGTTACCAAGGTTTACAGGTCCTGTAAATTCGTCGCCTGTTGCCATGGTGCGCATCATTCCTTCTATTAGGTCATCTACATACTGGAAAGAACGAGTCTGTTCTCCTGTGCCGTAAATAGTAATGTCCTCACCACGCAATGCCTGCATTATAAAATTAGATACCACACGCCCGTCTGCTGGGTGCATATTTGGTCCATAAGTGTTGAAAATACGGATTACTTTTATACGGACATCGTTCTGCTGGTGATAGTCAAAGCAAAGTGTTTCTGCACAGCGTTTGCCTTCATCATAGCATGAGCGTTTACCTATTGGGTTTACATTTCCCCAGTAAGTCTCTACCTGTGGGTGAACTATTGGGTCTCCATATACTTCACTGGTAGATGCTTGAAGCATTTTAGCACCTGTTCTACGAGCCAAATCAAGCATATTGATAGCTCCCATAACCGATGTTTTTATGGTTTTTATAGGGTTGTACTGGTAGTGAATAGGCGATGCCGGGCAGGCAAGATTAAATATTTCGTCCACCTCAGCTTTATAAGGGTCTATAACATCATGACGAACAAGGTCAAATCGTGGATTTGACATCATGTCCGCTACATTTTCCTTACTTCCTGTAAAATAATTATCAAGGCATATAACATCACAGCCTTCATTCAACAGTCTTTTACATAGGTGGCTGCCTATAAAACCAGCTCCACCTGTTACCAATACGCGTTTCATATTTTATATTATTTTTTAACTATCGCAAATATACGATACTTTTACATTTCATCGGTCATTTGAATAGAGATATTTGTTACATATCATATGATTATTGAGAAATAGAAAATATTTATCATTTCTTTTTTTGTTCATAACAAAATATGTTTTACTTTTATCAAATATATAACAACTAAAAAACATTATACCATGGCAAGAAAAGAAAAAAGTATTGAGCTACTAAACCGTGCAGTAGCCGATGAGCTACTGGCTGTAAACCAATATATGTATTTTCACTTCCTATGCGATGACATGGGCTATGACATGCTGTCAAGTTTGTTTCGCCGTACAGCTATCACAGAAATGATGCACGTTGAACGCTTGGCTGAACGTATCCTTTTCCTTAAAGGAGACGTGGAGATGAAACCTTCAGGCGAGGTAAAAAAGATAAAAGAAGTCAAATCAATGCTTGAAAAAGCGGTTGAGATGGAAACCGGTAGTGTAAATGACTACAACGCTTGGGCAAATGAATGTGGCGCTGCTGCTGATAGCGTTACCAAACAGATTTTTGAAGGTCTTGTAGGCGAGGAAGAAGTACACCTTGATGCTTTTGACACAGAAGTAGAAAATCTTGAAAAATTTGGCGACCACTACCTCGTTCTTCAATCCATAGAACGAAGCAAAGCTACTGCTGCTGGCACTCCTTCTGCTGAGTAAAAGTTGCATTAAACTAAAAAAGCGCACCGAAGGTGCGCTTTTTTTTGCTTTTTCTACAAATCGTAATGTCTTATATGCTCATTTTTCTGGTCATCATATATCATACCGTCTTTAAGACGAATGATACGGTGAGCGTGTTCAGCTATGTCCTCTTCATGAGTAACCACTATTATGGTGTTTCCCTGTGCGTGTATCTTTTGGAGTAGTTGCATTATTTCAATAGACGTTTTGGAGTCAAGGTTACCAGTTGGTTCATCCGCCAATATTATAGATGGATTATTGACCAATGCACGCGCTATGGCTACACGTTGACGTTGTCCACCTGAGAGCTGGTTAGGACGGTGTTTCATTCTCTCGCCAAGCCCCACCGAGACGAGAGCCTCCTCGGCTTTTCTGGTGCGCTCATCCAGCCCTACTCCTGCGTATATCATAGGCAAGGCTACATTTTGTAGTGAATTGATACGAGGCATTAGGTTAAATGTCTGAAAGACAAAGCCTATTTCTTTGTTTCGTATTTCTGCCAGTTCGTCATCACTCATACAGCTAACGTCTTGTCCGTTTAGAAAATACTGTCCAGATGTAGGTGTGTCCAGACATCCCAAGATGTTCATCAGCGTACTTTTTCCACTACCGGAAGGTCCCATCATGGCTACGTATTCGCCTTTATTGACTTTGAGGTCTATACCTTTGAGGACTTTTACCGTTTCTACCCCGAGGGCAAAATCTCGTGTCAGTCCGCTTATGTTTATTACTTCGTCCATTTTTGTTCTGTATTAAAATGATGCTTTGTGAGCATTTTACAAATGTAGTTAAAAATACTGTCGTTTTATTTACTATGTTATTTTTTTCTGCAAGTTTTTTTAAAAGCAAAAGTGTAAAACACAAAGAAAGACCTCAAAGGAGCTGGATACATCCTTTGAGGTCTTTTATTCAAACAAACCTAAGAGAACCGAGTACTAAACTCCTGCTACGCGGCGTTTGTACTCTGCAAGGCAAGCTGCAAGACGTTCTGGTGCAGTGGTGTCGCCAGGTACGTTGTGCGATGGGTGTATGTAAAGTTTTACCTTACGTTCGTCCAATATCTGTGCTACTGTGCAGACAGTCATCCATACGCATGTGATAAATGCTATAGTAGATACTGGACCAACTGGGTCTTGGTTGAATTTCAATGGTACAGTAGCATCACCAGCAGGAGCACATGAGTCTACTACTATATCTGCTACTTCAAAGATAGTTTTACCTGATGAGTGGCGTGTTTTTTTACCTACTGCCTGAGCTGCTGCTCCGTAAGCTATAACTTTCATACCACGTTTTTTAGCTTCAAGAGCTATGTCTATGTTTACGTTGTTGATACCTGTGTGTGAGAATATCCACATTACGTCATTGGCATCAAAATTGTAGCCTTTCATTATTTGGCATCCATAGCCTTCTACTCTTTCCAAGAAGACAAATTGGTGTACACCGAGGTCTCCTACTATCTGAGTAAAGAAAGTAAGTGGTAATTCGCATATAGGGTGGAATCCTACGAAACCTCCGATACGTGGATACATTTCCTGAATAGGAATAGTAGCGTGTCCGCAACCAAATGTGTGTACCCAGTGTCCTTTTTCTATTGCATCTGCCATTGCTGTGGCAGCTTTAAGGATGTTGTCTTTTTGTGTATCCTCTATCTGCGCCATGATACCACGTGCATTGGATAGCCACTGATTTGCAACTTCAAACATAATTTATTGTTTTTTAATTGGTTAATATAAATTGTTATCTATTTATCTTTATTTTTAGCACTGCCCACTGCCACCGGCAAAAGTATCATCATGATGATGATAGCTCCGCACAAAGCCACTGGGAAATATATATAATCTCCTTTTTCAAAGAAAATGCCTATCACTTTATTAAATGCAAATTGTCCGCACAAAGCTATGAAAATGGATATTGAAAATGCCGTTCCAGACATATCTCTGAACACTCCTCCCAAGTAATTGAATGCCACTGGGTATGTAGCTCCCACGCCAAAGCCGATAAGAGCCATAGCTGTGTATATCATCGTTGCTTCACTACCATAGTAAAACATACCAACACCCACCAACGCCACAAAAAGATAGACATACAGGGTAGCCATATTACTGAGGGCTTTCATCACATATCCTAAAAGGAGTCGCCCTATAAGCATACCTACCGTAAATGCAGTCAATGACAATGTTGCCGCACCAACATCCATAACGCCTGTATCTTCCAAATATTTCACTGTAAAACTACCGCTTATGCCTTCAAAACCGCTCTGGAAAAACAGTATCACTGCAAAAAGTACCAACACAGGATATTTTAACAAAGATAATGTCTTACCCAACGAAGAAGCTCCCTGAGGTTTTGCTGCTGGGAATTTTATAAAGCAAAAATACACTATAAAACCAGCCATAACCACAGACATAGTATCCAATGGTATTTTATATTCAGGTATAAAATGATTCATAAGAGTCCATCCCAGAGCACCCACACAATAAAAAGCTCCTAAAACGCTAAGACGCATACCGCGGTGTTCATCATCGTATATTTCAGCTACCAATGCATTGGTTTCTCCGTTTAAGATGCCTCCACCTATACCCAAAGAGAGCATACTGATGTGTAATACGCCCAATGTTGAGAAATTAGAAAGTCCCTGCAAACCAGCCAATGTGCAAAGTGCTCCCAGTACCAAAAGCCATTTATAACCAAAACGGTCAACCACTGGTCCAAAGACCAATGTTCCTATTATTATACCTATTGATAATGTTGAAGGCAATGCTGTGGCGCCTTCCACATTAGCATTCAGAGGCCCTAAGATAGGCCCCAATGAGAGCATTGCCACGCCGAAAAAAGCCAGTCCTGCGCATGCTGCCCAGAACACCAGTGTCTTGTTATATTTTGCAGTTTCTATCATCTCTTTGTTTAGTTTTAGTCAGTTATACTCCTAAGTGCCAAATATCCTGCACCTATAAGCACCGCATCGCTTCCTAATTCAGACGGCACTATTTCTACTTTTCTTATAGAAATAGGCTGCGCATGGCGGATGGCGGCTTCTCGTATTCTCGGTAAGAACTGCATAGCTGGACCAAATACTCCTCCACCGAATATCACACGAGAAGGGTCAAAAAGGCTCACAAGGTTTGCCACAGCCATAGCCCACATTTCTATTGCTATGTCAAAAGTTTTAGTAGCTATTTCATCTCCCTGAGGGTATAGTTCAAAAAGGTCATAAGATGTTACGTCTTCGGGACGTTTGTGGCGCAATGGTCCATTGTAATTAGGATTTTCCACAAGCTGTTCACGGGCTACTTTTGCCAGTCCTTCGCCAGAGCAATGGTGCTCAAAACATCCGCAAGGTTCGTATTTTTGTTTATATTCTTTGTCCAATGCCCACCAACCTATTGCTCCAGATATGTCATGTGCTCCACGAAGTACACGTCCATTGGCAAGTATACCAGCTGCTATACCTGTTCCCACTGCCAGAAATATGGCGTTATTGATATCTTTGGCTGCCCCTGTCCACGCTTCTCCTAAAATACAGCACACGCGGTCTGAGTCTACTGTTACTTTTACATCGGGTGGGCATACAGATTCTATACGTGCTTTTAATGGATAGTTGTCCCACCCCGGAATATTAGGGCACCATACCGTTCCTTCTTCCTGATATGATATACCTGGAACGCATATTCCTATGGCTTCTATCTTTTCGGAAAATGTTGTGGCGTGCTTTAATGTACGAGATACAAAGTCTTGGATGAGTTTTCCAACATCTTCACCCGTGCGGTGTTCCAGCTTACATTCATCCTTATATACTATTTGTGAACTTTCGGTAAAAATACCGCCTTTTAGTTTCGTTCCGCCTAAGTCTAAGCCTAATACAGCCATATTTTAGTAATTTAGTGTGTAGTTGAGTATATTGTTGTTTCTAAAATTTTGCGATGTAAAACTACAACATAATGACAAATGACACAACAATTATTTTGTTTTTTTCTAAAAAAGGTGTACTCAGGACAATACTATAAATTATTGTTCACATTACGTGCAAAATAACAAGTGGATTTAGTAAATTTGCGTATCAGAAACATTATGAGTTTATAAAATATTAACAATATGTCGGTCATAAAAAACGATTTAGTCCTTTTCAGAGGTAAAAAAGACAGCTACCTTATTTGCGATTTTGGTAGTAACGTCATAGAATCATATCAAAAATCACTTGATTATTTATCTTGCCAGCCGTGGAACACTGACATATCTGTTATTTTGGGCTTTTGTCCACCTTCTGATACACCTGTGGAGGATTATTATATGCAGATAGGTACTATTTTGCGCCACAGTGAGTACAAACACATTCTCTGCTATGGTAAGGATATAGAAAACCACGATTATGCTTTTCCTAAGACTGCTCTTCTGTATAACCAGATGACAGATATGCTGGATGATTTGTCAAAATTTGATTTTGAAAAAGAATCTGTCCTTATAAAAGCACCAAAAGAACTTCTCCCACAAGACATAGTTTCGCAGCTTCAACGCCGTGTTCATGATACAGTTTTTCAGATAAACCTCAACGCAATAAGTCATAACCTCAACTATTTTCGCAGTAAGCTAAAATCTACCACCAAAACCATGTGTATGGTAAAGGCAAAATCTTACGGTCTTGGCGATGTTGAAATAGCTACCACCCTCCAAAATGAGGGTGTAGATTACTTAGGTGTGGCATACGTGGACGAGGGTGTCAATCTTCGCTCTTGGGGTATTCATCTGCCTATAATAGTGATGAACCCTGAACACAGCAGTATCAATACTTTGATAAAATACCGTTTGGAACCAGAGATATATTCCATGCGTGTTCTCAAACAATTTGTAGATGAACTAAAAAACTTCTCTTTTCCTGAACCATACCCTATTCACATAAAAATGGATACAGGTATGCACCGCCTCGGTTTTTCATCACTCCAACTACCAGAGTTGATAGATTATATAAAAGACGAACCTTCGATACGGGTGGCAAGTACTTTTTCTCACCTTGTGGCAGCAGAAGACCCTCGCGAGGATGATTTTACAAAACTGCAATTAGCCCGTTTTGATGACATGGCAAATACCTTGGTAGGAGGTATCGGTTACCACGTGATACGCCACATACTAAACACCGCTGGTATTGCACGCTTTAACCAATATCAGCACGACATGGTGCGCCTCGGGATAGGTCTTTACGGTTATTCTTCTTTTTACGAAGAACAAAAACAGCTGAAAAACTGCGCTACTCTGCGCACAGTGATTTCTCAAATAAGAACATTGGAAAGTGGGGAAACAATAAGTTACAACCGCCGTTTTCGTGTGCAGAACACCGCCAAAATAGCTACCTTGCCAATAGGTTATGCCGACGGTATAAACCGTCTGTGGGGTAACGGCAAAGGTTATGTGGTGATAAATGGTCAAAAAGCCACCATAGTAGGCACTATCTGTATGGATATGATGATGGTGGATATCACTGGCATAGACTGCAACGAAGGCGATGAAGTAACCCTGATAGGACGCGACCCTTCCGCTGCCGATATTGCCGAGGCAATAGGTACTATTCCTTATGAAATACTCACCAACGTTTCTGACAGAGTAAAAAGAATATACACTATCCGCATATAGAAAAAATGCCAACTCCTCGCCCAATAGAACTTCTTTGTCCTGCCAAAGACCTTGCCACAGCCATTTGTGCCATAGACCATGGTGCCGATGCGGTGTATATAGGCGCAGATGATTTTTCGGCACGTAGCAACGCTGGCAATTCTGTGGAGGACATAGCCACTTTGGTAGAATATGCGCACTGTTTTGGTGTGAGGGTATATGTTACACTCAACACCATAATAAAGGATGATGAACTTCCTTTGGTTGAAAAACTAATAAATAGATTATATGAATGTGGCGTAGATGCTCTGATAGTGCAGGATATGGCTGTTTTGGAAATGAACATTCCTCCCATAGAACTGCACGCAAGCACTCAGACTGATATTCGCACGGTGGAAAAAGCGAGTTTTTTGTATGACGCTGGCTATACTCGTTTAGTTTTGGCACGTGAACTTTCATTAAGCCAAATAGAAAACATACACTCCGCCCTACCCAATGCCGAGATAGAATGTTTTATTCATGGAGCTCTATGCGTATGTTACAGCGGACAATGCTACATGAGCGAGGCTTTTACTCAGCGCAGTGCCAACCGTGGACGTTGCGCTCAGGTATGCCGTCTGCCTTTCACTGTCAAAGATGACCGAGGGGATATTGTAAAAGAGAATTTCCACGCTCTTTCATTAAAAGACATGAACCGTAGTGCATATTTGGAAAAAATGATAGACGCAGGGGTTACATCTTTGAAAATAGAAGGTAGGCTAAAAGACATATCTTATGTAAAAAACATAACCGCTTTTTATAGAACTGCATTAGACGGTATTTTTTCCAAAAGAAAAGACATCGCCAGAAGCTCTTTTGGAACAGAAAACATCTCTTTCACACCAAAGGCAGACAAGAGTTTCAATAGAGGTTTTACCGATTATTTTATTCAAGGCGAGAGAAAAGAAGATGTCGGCTCACCTCTTTCACCAAAATCTTGGGGTGAGAAAATAGGTACTGTCGTATCTGTGGGAGCTAAAAGTCTAAAAATAAAAACATCTGCTACCCTAAATAACGGGGACGGTTTTTGCTTTGTGGGAGCAGACGGCAGTTTTTCTGGTTTTAGAATAGACCGTGCCACTGGCAACGAGATATTTCCTTCTTCCATGCCAAAAATAAAAGCAGGCGTTACCATTTTCAGAAATTATGACATTGACTTTCTGCGCACTCTGAGTGGACAGACAGCCAAAAGATACATCTCTCTTTCTTTTTCTCTGACAGAAAAAGAAAACGGGTACTCCCTCTGTGCCACCACAGCAGACCAAATAGCATACACAGCCTTTTCAGAGGTAGAAATACAAGATGCTCGCACTGCTCAAAACGCTAACATCACATCCATACTGTCTAAAACTGGCGACACCGTTTTCAAAGTTACAGACGTAGCCATACACACACGTGGCGAACGTTTCATACCCTCATCCGTTCTCACTGCCATGCGACGTGAATGTACCGCTGCTCTCACCAAAAAGATAAAAGAATACACCTTAAATCAAAGAACAGTCAAAAAACATTCTTACCCGGCCTTACCTACCTCACATTTGAATTATTCTTATAATGTGTACAACCACTTAGCGGAATCTTTCTACCTAAAATGTGGTGCAGAAAATGTAGAACCCGCCTTTGAAACATCACATATGGAAAAAGCTACCTTGGCTCAGTGCGCCTACTGTCTGCGGTATTCACTGGGACAATGTCCTAAAATAAACAAAGTTTCTTCTTCTCCCACGTCTTCATTTTATCTTTTAGACAGCGGAAAAGTACACCTAAGAGCTGACTTTTTTTGCAAAGAATGTGAAATGAGAATTACGTTTCAAGACAAAAAGTAGTTTTTTTTATCTTAAATAAAAATTGTTTTTTCGGTAGAAACGATTTATCTTAGTAGCACTATTTAACGATAATCGTTATTCCTTAAACCAGAACTCTACTTTAATATGTGCGTACTTGAAGATATATACAAACGTCATTCTTCTAATGACACACAAGATACTGCAAATATGTGTCTTGAAATAGGAAAAACACTACTTGAAAAAAAAGAATACAAAAAAGCTCTAACTTATTTTGCACAGGCATCTTCATATCCTCAGACTGCTCCCGAAGCATTTGAATACAAAATGAAGACTCTTTTTGACATGGAAGACTACAAAGGTGCCAAAAAAAGCATTTCTGAAGCCCTAAAAGCGTTTCCTGACAACACATCAGCTTATAACTACAAAGCATTGCTATATGCACGTGATAAAAAATGGGACAAAGCCATAGCTTGTTGCGATAAAATAATATCTATTGCCCCCACACAAGAGGAGGCATACATAGCTAAAAGTGAACTTTTGGTAAACAAAGGAGACTTCAAACGTGCCAGCAGTGCTGCCGAGAAAGCGCTTGACATATATCCTAACTCGGAAAAAGCCAACTTCCAAGCAGCAAAAGCATTTTTCGGACTCAAAGAATATGACAAAGCCATACGTTTCTTTGGCAAAGTGGTAACGCTGAACCCTAAAAATTCCAGTGCCAAAGACGCTCAAAAAGATACTCTGAGTGCATTTAAGAAAAGTGAAAAGAACGAACTAAAACTGGCTCTCACCCTTTTAGATAACAGCCTATTCGCAGACTCGCTACGTCATTTTGAGAACATGATAGCCTCTGGCACACAAAGTGCTGAACTGTATTTTTTTCTCGGAAAAGCGTACAAAGGACTTGGAGACACCAACCACATGATAGAATCTATGCAAAAAGCGTTTTCCTTAGCACCATACAGCACATCTCCATACATAGAAATAGGAGAACAACTACTGAGCGAAGGGCGTGAAAAAGACGCTATGGAGTATTTTGAACGCGTACTGGACATAGACCCAACCAATAGAATAGCCAACATCAGAAAAGGCGAATTTTTACGCCACGAGGGACTATCCGCTCAGGCAGAAGAGCATTTTGACCGTATCATCAGTGAAGATAATTCCGATGCTGAAGCCTACTTGATGAAAGGTATTACCGCCATAGACCGCTACCCTGCTGCTGGCAATCCTATGTTGTATTTTGACCGTGCCATGGAGTTAAACCCTTCATACGCCCTACCGATGTACTACCGCGGTAAATTCCAAATAATGTCAGGACAGAAAAAACGTTACGCATTGGAATCTTTTAACAAAGCGGCCTTTTTAGCCTCCGCTGCTAGCGATGAAAAACTTTTGGAAAAATGTCGCCAGGCGATAGACTCCCTTTCAGAAAAAGAATAACACATTTATAAAAATTTACAAAGACGAAAAAAGCACCCAAAGGGTGCTTTTTTTATCATTGCTCACTATTTACTCATGAAGAGACAGCGGTAGCTTGCACACAGGAATAGGACGCATTTTGTGCATATTAGCTGCATGACGAGAGGTGTAAATATCTATCACCTGAGCATCGCGTCCAGTAAAATCAGAACTTTTCATTCCTTTTTCCACCATTTCCATAGCCCATTCCAATTCTGGATAAGTAGCTCCTATCTGCATGGCATCGCTCTGGTCGGTATCAAAAAGTCCATCGGAAGGTTCTGCTTTTAGGATACTTTCGCACACACCAAGATAAGCAGCCAGAGTAAACACTTCTGTCTTTGTCATATCTGCTATCGGGCTGAAATCCACTCCTCCATCGCCCCATTTGGTAAAGAATCCTACACCAAAATCCTCTATTTTATTTCCCGTTCCTGCCACCAATGCGCCGTTTTGTCCTGCCACATGATACAACGCTGTCATACGCATACGGCTTCGGGTGTTTGCCAGACAGAGCAGATTTTTCTTCTCATCGGCACACACAGGGAGCGTTTTTGCCAAAATATCAAACGCCTCTGTAAGGTCTATTTCCACGTGTGATACATTAGGGTATTTTCCTTTGAGAAAAGATATATGCTCCATAGCACGGCTTACGTGGCTTTTTGCCTGATGTATAGGCATGGTTACGGCTATGACTTTTAGTCCCGTTTGAGCGCACAGGGTAGATACCAAAGCCGAGTCTATACCGCCAGAAACGCCCACTACAAATGCTGAAACCTTGCTTTTTTTAGCGTATGATGCTATCCATTCTGTTATGTATTGTCTTGTTTCTTCGTTTTTCATCTTTGTTATTATTACAATATGGTAAAAATAAGAAATTTATCGGCATGATTTTTAACACGAAAAAGTTTTTTTCACACCTTTGTTTTCACTAAAACCAAATATTATTTGGCAGTGGTGGAAAAATAATATAAATTGCCGTCCATTTAAACAATTAGGACAATGATAAAAGAATCTTCCGTAATATATAACTACTACCAGAATGAAAACGACATTCCAGAGGATGAAAAAACATTGATAAAAAAAGCTCTCCAAGCACGTGAAAACGCTTACGCACGCTACTCTGACTTTATGGTAGGCGCAGCTATTCTAATGGAGGACGGCACCATAGTTACCGGCAATAACCAAGAAAATGCAGCTTACCCTTCTGGACTATGTGCCGAACGTGTAACCATATACCATGCAGGTGCTATGTATCCAAATATGAAAATGCTGAAACTGGCTGTTGTAGGCGGTATGCGCGGATGTGATGTTGATACACCTGTGGCTCCATGTGGTGCGTGTCGTCAGGCTATTTTAGAGTACTCCCAAAAACAAGGAGCTCCCATAGAAATAATATTTGCTGGGACAAAAACAGCGCCGGCTATAAAAGTGGACGACATAGAAGACTTGCTCCCTTTTTGCTTCGGAAAAGACTTTTTACAAAAATAATATCTTTAAAAAACAAAACCGGCACTTGCTACGCAAGTGCCGGTTTTTATGCCTTCAATTTATTCAAAAGTGAGTACACTACCGTTTTCATCTACTTTCAAGTTAGCCTTTCGTCCCACATAAAGACTATAATTAGGCTCCTCGTGTCCAGAAGGATAATCAAACACCACTGGAACATTAAGACGTTTAGTGTAAGAATATATCATATCGTAAATACTCATGCCCCAGTCATCCACTGGACAATTAGTGAAATGCCCTACCAACACAGCCTTTGCGCGTGCTAAACGTCCACTACGCCACAGTGTTAGCATCATAGCATCAACATTGGAAATAGTTTCACCTACCTCTTCTATAACTAATATTTCGTCTTTTTTCAATATATTATCCACATCTGTATCCATGGCCGCGCATATTAGAGTGAGATTTCCTCCTATTACACGCCCCGATGCTTTACCGAGATTGTTATAATGGTGAGCCGATGTTTTTATTTCTTTCAATGTACCAAAAAGAGCATCGCGAAGAGAAGCAGCAGAAGTATCTACCACTGTGGTATCACGGGAAAAAGATGTAGGCATTTCACCTAAGATGGACTCCACTCCTACGCGGTTCATAGCGTAATGAAGAGCCGTAACGTCGCTGTAACCCACTACCCACTTAGGGTTTTTGCGTACTTTCTTAAAGTCTATGTAGTCAAATGTCCGCATCGCTCCATAACCTCCACGGTACATTATTATCGCTTTTACCGAAGGGTCTTCTATAAGTTGCATGAAGTCTGCCGCACGCACACTATCGGGTACAGAAAAATGTCCTCCGTCCTGAGAAAAAACATGAGGAGATAGCTTTACCGTAACGCCCCATCCGCGCAATGTATCCAATGTGGCATTTACACGGTTCATGTCTTTTATATTCACACGGCTGGAAAGAGCCATTACTGCCACTGTATCGCCTTTTTTTATATATTCAGGACGTATCATTTTGTTATAATGAGGTACTTTGTTTATCTTTTGAGCAGTTGCGCACATTGTCAATATTATATTTATGGCTAATAATAATGTCAGTCTTTTCATTTTACGTTATTTGTTGTTCAGTGGCAAAAATAGCGTTTTTTAACGTATTTGTAGCTCAAATGTAGCTACATAAGAGGTTTTTAATAAAAAACACTAAAAATGTTCAATTCTTATGATATTTGAACTTCATTTTTCTAAATAAATAAACCAGCGCATCTTTTGGAGCATAGAAAAACATTCTCATGCCTGAATACTTCATCACTTTTTTTATCTCACTGCTCATCTGCGGAGAATAACAATGCACACGACACTGAGAGCAGTTGGGTTTCTTATCCTTAAAAGGGCATAAAGAAAGGCGATAAAAAGCATATTCTTGCAATTTTTGACATTCAGGACATAATACCCCTTTTTCAGTATGGTGATGCTGGCAATAGTACTGTATCATCATGCTTACCACTCGTTTCTGTTCTGCCATAAAAGCAGAGCAGGCATCGGCATTTTTCTTTGCCGATGCCTGCTGAGTATCACGTTTTTGGTCTTTCATCAGATTACTCCGCTTTTCCCAAAACTATGTATTTGCCTCCCTCTACCATAGGTTCGGCTTGTTTATATTTCATTTCTTTGACCTCACCTGTGGCTATATCCTGCACACGAACACGGTCATTGCGTCCGTATTTAGGCTGGTCTCTGACAAAAGTGCGAGGGCGTTCAGGTTCTGCTTGCTGTGAAGGAACACCCTGGGATGCTGCTTCGTCTGCTCCACGGCTTTCTTTTCCTTGAACACGTTTTTGATGGCGGACTTGCTCTACATGATTAGGGTCTTGGGTAGGGAGCTGTCCTTTTAGTAGGAAGCTAATAACCTGAGCGTTAACCTTTTTAATCATAGCTTGGAACAATTCATAAGCCTCAAATTTGTAGATAAGCACAGGGTCTTTCTGTTCGTAAACAGCATTGCGCACTGTTTCACGGAGGTCGTCCATATCACGAAGGTGTTGTTTCCACGCATCGTCTGTTATGGAAAGGACTATGTTTTTCTGCAAATCAACCAATACTTGATGTCCTTTTGTGTTGTATGCTTTTTCCAAATCAACACCCATGTGAAGTGTTTTTATGCCGTCAGAGAAAGGTACACCTATCATCTTGTAACGGTTGGATGGAGTTTCATACACACTCTTGATAAACGGATAAACGGCAGCTACCACTTTTTCCATTTTTTCCTTGAATGTAGAATAAACCACATCGTAGAGCTCTATGGAAAGGTCTTCCGCTTTTTTCTCTGTGTATTCCTGTTCTGTAAATGGGCAAGGCAAAGCGAATAATTCCTGTACTCGGCGTGCAAAAGAAGCGTAAGAACCCTCTTCGTTTTTTTCCTCATTTACCACCACGTAACATACATCTGACATCATGTTGGCTATATCCACCGAAAGGCGTTCGCCAAATAGAGCATGGAAACGACGTTTGTACACTACTGTACGCTGTGAGTTCATCACGTTGTCATATTCCAATGTATTTTTACGGCTACCAAAATGGTTTTCCTCTACTCTTCGCTGAGCTTTTTCCACCATATTGGTTATTCGTTTATCCTGAATGACATCGCCTTCTTTTAGTCCGAGGAATGTCATCAGTTTGCCCAATTTTTCAGAAGCAAAAAGACGCATCAAATTATCTTCCAAAGAGATGTAGAACTGTGATGTTCCTGGGTCTCCCTGACGTCCGGCACGACCACGCAACTGGCGGTCAACACGGCGAGAGTCATGTCTTTCTGTACCTATGATGGCAAGACCTCCCAAATCTTTGACTTCCTGCGTTAGCTTAATATCCGTACCACGACCTGCCATGTTGGTAGCTATGGTTACCACACCTTTGCGTCCTGCCTCGGCTACTATTTCGGCCTCGCGCATGTGCATCTTGGCATTGAGGACGCTGTGCTGTATTTTGCGAAGATTTAACTGACGAGATATAAGCTCAGATACCTCCACAGATGTTGTTCCCACCAAAACCGGGCGTCCTTGCTTAGAAAGATTGGTTATCTCCTCTATTATGGCGTTGTATTTTTCACGTTTGGTTTTGTAGAGCAAATCCTCACGGTCTATACGGGCTATTGGACGGTTGGTAGGTATTTCTACCACGTCAAGTTTATATATTTCCCAAAACTCATTGGCCTCTGTAATGGCTGTACCTGTCATACCTGCAAGTTTGTGGTACATACGGAAATAGTTTTGCAGGGTAACGGTGGTGTAGGTCTGGGTGGCGTCTTCTATCTTGACATTTTCTTTGGCTTCTATGGCTTGGTGTAATCCGTCAGAATAACGGCGACCTTCCATAATACGACCTGTCTGTTCGTCAACTATTTTGACTGCTCCGTCCATGATGACGTATTCCACGTCTTTTTCAAACAGCATATACGCTTTGAGCAACTGTGTCATGGTGTGCAGACGTTGGCTCTTTATGCTGAAATCACGGTATAGTTCTTCTTTTGCCTGTGCTTTTTCCTCATCGGTGCGATGGCTTTTTTCTATTTCGTCTATGCTGACACCTAAGTCTGGCATGATGAAGTATGTGTCATCATTGTTGTATTTTGACAAAAAGGCAACACCTTTATCGGTGAGCTGTATGGTGTTAAGACGTTCATCTATGGTAAAGAAAAGGTCTCGGTCTATCTTAGGCATCAGACGGTTACCCATTTCCATATACACTTTTTCAGCGTTATGTAAAAGGAGTTTATTGTCTGACTCACTCAGATATTTTATAAGAGCAGTAGTCTTAGGCGCCCCGCGGAAGACACGGTAAAGTTTTGCTCCACCGCCTTCACCATCATCGGTATAAGATGTATCACCTTCGGAAATAAGGCGTTTTGCTTCCACAAATTCTTTTTGTATGAAACGTTTTTGCTCAGCCACTATCTGTTCTACCTGAGGACGAAGGTCTAAAAATTCCTGACGATTATCTCCTCCTACAATAGGACCAGATATAATAAGAGGTGTACGGGCATCATCTATAAGGACGGAGTCAACCTCATCCACTATGGCGTAGTTATGTTCACGCTGAACAAGCTCTCCTGCTTCACGGGCTCCGTTATCACGAAGGTAGTCAAAACCAAATTCTGCATTGGTACCATAAGTAATATCGGCTAAGTAGGCTTTTTTACGTTCTGGTGAGTTAGGCTGAGTGTTATCCACACAGTCCACAGATAGTCCGTGAAACTGGTACAAAGGTCCCATCCATGCAGCATCACGACGTGCCAAATAGTTATTCACTGTAACCACGTGAACGCCTTTTCCTGGCAGGGCATTAAGGTAAATAGGCAGTGTCGCTACCAATGTTTTACCCTCACCTGTTGCCATCTCGGCTATTTTACCTTGGTGAAGTACCACACCTCCTATAAGCTGTACGTCATAATGAATCATGTCCCATGTTACTGGTTTTCCTGCTGCATCCCATGTATTAGCCCATAGAGCTTTTTCGCCTTCTATGACAACATTAGGGTGTGTGGCAGACAGCTCACGGTCAAAAGCTGTGGCTGTTACTTCCAGTGTAGGGTTCTGCGCAAAACGACGAGCTGTTTCTTTTACCACCGCAAATGCTTCTGGCAATACGTCTGCAAGAACGCCCTCGGTTATGTCATACACTTCTTTTTTCAGAGTGTCTATCTGATTAAAGAGTTTTTCTAATTTTTCAAGACGTTCTTTTTCTTCTTTTTGGTAAGTTGCCTTTTCTTCCGGGGACATTTCAAGACCTCCAGCTGGGACATCTACCGCTTTGTTATTTTCAGCATCTGCCTTAGCTTCCAGTTCTGCTATTTCTGCTTCTTTGGCTGCTATGGCATCATGTATGCGTTGTTTGAACTCCAATGTCTTGCCTCTTAACTGGTCATTGGTGAGTCCTTGATATTCGGTGCCATAACTGAGCGCTTTGTCTATAAGTGGTTGTATTAGTTTTATATCCTTGGCAGATTTATCGCCAAAGAATACTTTCATAACTTTTTCTATAATGCTCATTTCAAGTTTGTGATTTGCTTATTTGTATTATTTATTTTTGCAAATATACACTATAAAAAGCAGACTGGATGTACCAACCTGCTTTTTGGTTCATTATTTGCGTTTAGCATAAAATGTTCATAGAGGGCACTCAAAGTCCGTTATAAACAGTTAGTATTCTTCCTCATTCCACAGAAAATCATCATCTGTGGGATAGTCAGGCCATATTTCTTCTATGGATTCGTATACTTCACCCTCGTCTTCGGCTGCCTGCAAATTTTCCACCACCTCCAAAGGAGCCCCTGTTCTTATGGCGTAATCTATCAGTTCGTCTTTGGTGGCAGGCCATGGTGCATCGGCTAAATATTGTGCCAATTCTAATGTCCAGTACATATTTAAACGTATTTTAGTTCCCGAAAGCCTTATTACTTTTACGGATATGCAAAAATAGTTTTTTTACGCACTTATGCAAGTATTTATGCTAATTATTTTTGTGTTAATGTATTAAAAGGAAAAATAATATCGTAACCCTTTGCTGTGAAGTATTGTGGGGCATCTTTTCCTGTTGCCAAAAACATATCGCCGCCCCATGCGCCGAGGCTTTTTATCACTCCATGGTTATAATCACTAAAAAATTCCTCTCCTACTGGTTTCATTGCTGTCAAAGAAGCGATGATTTTTTCATGTTCCAAAAGCACACTTTCGGCATCTGTCAGGTTTGTGGCTTCCAAAAGTCTATTAGTCAAATCATTCACTTTTTCAACTGCTTGCGCTGTTTTTTCAGATGATAATTTACGATAAGCCGAAATACCATCGCGACTATTTTGTTTCTGCCCTCGGTACACAAAAAAAAGTTCATCGGCATACGAAGGTGAAAAATCCACAGCTGTAAAATGTGGCGTTTTATCTTTTACAGAGTACAAAATGGCGTTCTTTTGTGATGGCTCTGCTGCCGCTATGTCATACCCACTACCCGAAAATGCTTCAAAAAGTATGTCAAAAGGGTTTACCTGAGCCCATTGTCCCAACGTATATATCAGCGTGGATGATGTGCCAAGACCTAACTTTCTATCAAATTCAGCCTTGATGACCACTTCTTTTCCCCCTAATTCAAAATGAGGGTTTTTCTTTTTGCATACCTTTAAAAAAGAGGAAAGCTGTGCCGCTACGTTGAGATTTGTAGCAGAATACACTTCGCCTTCGGGACTAAACACAGCCGAGAACCATTCACTGCCGTCTTTTTCAACACTTCGCCAGTACAACATCTTAGGATCATCGGTAGGAATGACGGTGAGTCTTTGCCCTACATTCAGTCCTATGGCAAGAGCCTGAGCTCCGTCTAACACTACGTATTCTCCCGTTAGAAGGAGTTTTCCACGCCCGTAATACTCAGTGTTCATTAGGTAAATAGTTTTTTATTTCAAATGTCTGTCCGTTCCACACGCCATAGGTGTAAAAAGTGAGCCAGTCGCCAAGGTTTACATAACGGGCGTCATTTCCTATCTTTTTGTCTATCAAAAGATGACGATGTCCAAAAACATAGTAATCATAGTGTTCTTTTTCTTCTGTCTCTTTGCAAAAAAGGTATATCCATTCTTTGTCATCTCCCATATAAATGGAGTCTCCTGTTCCTGTTGCACTACGGGAGCGTCGCGAGAAATAGTCCGCTATACCGATGGCTATATCTGGATGCAGAAGGTGAGAAAAAAGCCACCGTGCTACATTGTTCTTAAATAGCCATTTCATCAGTTTGAATTTTTTATCGCCTGGTCCTAAACCGTCTCCATGTCCTACCAGAAACCTTTTTCCACTGATGTCAAACTCGGCAGTATCATAATACTGCACCATACCTATATGTTTTACAAAATACTCCCCTGCCCACATATCGTGGTTACCGGCAAAGAAATACACTGGTATGCCTTTGTCTGTGTACTCGGCTAATTTGCCCAGTAGGCGTACATATCCTTTTGGTACCACTTTTTTCCATTCGTACCAAAAGTCAAACATATCTCCACAGATAAGAAGTGTGGCACAGTCTTGTTTTATTTCATCTAAAAAACTAAGGAGCAAATGCTCTTTGTCCATAGTTCTGCCATATCCTCCTGCGCCTAAGTGCATATCGGAAATGAAATATACTTTTTTCCCTTCGGGTAAGTCTATAAATATTTTATCCATACAGGCTTATGCTGTTTATATATTATCGCAAGCGTACCATTCTGCATACGAAGTAGCTGTTTCGTACAGACGCAAACTGTGCAGTTCAACGTGTTGAGGCAGTTCGGCACGTATTTTTTCTGCAAAATCCGATATCATCATCTCACACGTTGGTGGGTACGAACACTCCACTATCTTCATTCCTACTCCTTTGCCTACCAGTCCGTCCCTGATATCCGCCTGAGGAGACTGGCTGTACACTATAAGGCTGTGGTCTAACGGTTCTATGATATGGTGGTTTACCACGTCTTTGAGTAGGGAAAAATCCATAACCATACCGTTTTTGGGATGTTCTGGTATGGAAACAGGTATTCCACGGACAGTAACGTATAGTTTATATGAATGACCGTGTATGTTGGAGCATTGCCCGTCATAGTTATACAGAGCGTGTGCTGCTTCAAATGTAAATTCTTTGGTTACGCGTATTACAGACATAATTAACATCATCGGCAGGGAAATATACGCCTCTACCGATGATGCAAATGTAATAAAGGTGGGTTCTAATAATTATATTTTTTGAGATACTTATTCCGCCAGAGCCCTTTATGCGGGATGCACCTCATTTCTTTTATCGCAAATATAATAAAAATCTGTTATAGCTTGGCTCCCCCCTC
>JAQUTH010000136.1 GCA_028709885.1 Flavobacteriales bacterium | reverse complement strand
TTCTGCGGAGATATGGAACAAGGAGAGCTGGAAATAGGGCAAGTGAGCCAAATGATAGACCACAGAGCCAGCGCAAAAGAAATGATAGATGAGATTATAAGTCAATATAACAGCACTTTAAGTGCTATGTGCGAACAGAAATTCTAAGAAAAAGTAAAAAACATACTGAAATTAACTTAGATTTTTTTGAAAACTAACATCTCCTTACTACATTTGTACATCTAAAAAGATAATTATAAACATTTATTAACTGTAAACACCAGAAATTATGCCAATCAAAATTATTGACGATTGCATCAGTTGCGGAGCTTGCCAAGCAGAATGTCCAAACGAAGCCATCTACGAAGGTGGTGTAGAATGGGAACTCAAAGGTGAGAAACACCCAGCTAAATGCGACGACCATTTCTATGTGGCAACAGATAAATGCACAGAGTGCGTCGGATTCTTTGACGAGCCTCAGTGTATGACTGTATGCCCTACTGAGAGCACTGTAAAAGACGAGTCTGTGGTTATGTCTCATGACGAACTACTTGCCCGCAAGAACGCTCTTCATTCATAGGAAAAAATCCTAGCAATAGGTTTGTTTTAAAAACAGCCTAAGTTGTCCTTATCCAAACAACTTAGGCTGTTTTTTTATGCAGATAAATATTTTATTTACTATCTTTACAACCATTATTAACTAACTATATATCCAATATTTAAACTAATGAAGATAAGAACCTTAGCCATTATAGCTATATCACTGTTTTTCAGTATCAATATATATGCGTGGGGACCAAAAGGTCATGCCATAGTAGCTGACATAGCACAGCACCACCTGAATAAAAACACAGCCAAAAAAGTATCAGAAGTATTGGACGGACAGACAATGGTATCTGTGGCGTCATGGATGGACGGGCTAAGAGGAAAACAGGGATATGAATATGTCTATACATGGCATTTTTTAAACGTAGACCCAGGACTTACTTATGACACCGCACCCAAAGAACCAAAAGGAGACGTTTACAGCAAACTTATCACCGTAGTAGATAGCCTTAAAAGCGGAAAACTAAGCCAAAAAAAGGAGAAAGACCTACTGCGTTATGTCATTCACATGGTAGCCGATATGCACTGTCCTATGCACGCAGGATATAAATATGACAGCGGTGGAAACGCCAGAAAACTTATGTGGTTTGACAAAGAAACATCACTGCACAGTGTGTGGGACAGCAAACTTTTGGAAAGCGCGCACGCATGGAGTTACAGCGAATGGACTGCCAATCTTGACATAAAAGACAAAGCTAAAATATCTGAGATAACATCATCAGACTTAGCTGTATGGAGAGAACAAACATTAGCATTCAGAGATACCGTTTACGCAGCATCGCCAGCAGGAGCAAAATTATCTTACGCTTATGTTGACCAATTTACCGCAGGTGCAGAACGTCAACTACTCAACGCAGGGCTTCGTTTGGCACGTATTCTGAACGAAATATACAAATAAAAAATGGTAGAGGCACTTTTGATAGTTCTGATAGTATTGGTTTTGGTACTATTGTATTTGGTATGGACTTCGCGCAGTTCTAAGGCTTTGACACAGTCTATGGAGAGCGTTACAGAACGCATAGAACGCACTGTAAGAGAGGAAAATAAAAATTCCCGCAGTGAGACAGGAGATACTTTTTCCCGTTTTCAACGTGAACTAAAAGATGACCTTTCACGTGAACAGACCAGAAGTGCAGAAGACTTTAAAAATTTTAATTCATACCTAAAAGAGACATTTGATACTTTTTCAAAGACTCAAAAAGAAGCCTTTGAATCATCGGACAAAACACAAAAAGACACTTTTAAAGCATTTGATGACACACTGAAAGACCGTTTTAACCAGATGGCTCAGTACACTCGTGAACAAAACGATAAAATAGTGTTATCGCTAAAAGAAAACGCTACAACGCTGGATACCAACCTCAAAGACATCCGTGAAAAGAACGAACAGCAGTTGGAAAAAATGCGCCAGACGGTGGATGAAAAACTCCAAACAACACTTGAAAAACGTCTTACAGAATCTTTCAAACGTGTAACAGACCAATTGGAAACAGTACACAAAGGACTTGGAGAAATGCAGTCTTTGGCAGTGAACGTTGGAGATTTAAAAAATGTCCTTACCAACGTAAAAATACGTGGCACATGGGGCGAATATCAGTTAGGAAACATATTGGAACAAATGCTTTCCCCTGAACAGTACGAAAAAAATGCCCATCCAAGTCCTTCTAACTCAAAAAATGTTGTGGAGTATGCCGTCAAAATGCCAGGCAAGACAGGTGATGACACGTCCATTTATTTGCCAATAGACTCCAAATTTCCAAAAGAAGACTACGAAGCACTCATCAATGCTTCTGAAACAGGAGATGCAGAAAAGGTGGCAGCGGCGCGGAAAAATTTACTAAACAGAGTGAAGACATTTGCCAAAGAAATACATGACAAATATATAGAACCGCCATACACTACCACATTTGCTATCATGTTCATGCCAATAGAGGGTATTTACGCCGAGGTTCTCCGTGAGCCGGGCTTTTTTGAAGACCTCCAACGCACATACAAGGTAACAATAACAGGACCTACCACATTGGCAGCGTTTCTAAATAGCCTGCAAATGGGATTCCGAACCATAGCCATTTCAAAACAAAGCGATATGATATGGAAAACTCTTTCAGCTGTAAAAACAGAGTTTGGAAACTTTTCTGGTGCATTGGAACAAGCGTACAAGCAAGTTTCTACCGCACAGGGTACTCTTGAAAAACTAAAAGGCACACGCGTTAGAGTGATGAATTCCAAATTAAAAGGTCTTGAAACATTGGATGCACAGGAGGCGCAAAACATACTTGAAATAGACGAAGCAGAAGAAATAGAATACACAGAAACTGAAAAATAATTCAAAATGAGCATAAAAAAGTACATACCTAACACCATAACACTCTGTAATTTACTTTGTGGAGTCATAGCCACCATTTTTGCATATAACGGTTACTACCAACACGCAGCTGTGTTTTTCCTTTCAGGCATAGTGTTTGACTTTTTTGATGGATTTGCAGCGCGTATGTTGCACGTTAAGAGCGATATAGGAAAAGAATTAGATTCGTTGGCAGACTGTATTACTTCTGGACTTTTGCCTTCTATGGTTATGTACAAAATGATGCAAAATTCACTCAGTGCATGGAGCACAGATTGGGTAGTGGACTGGTTTCCTGTTTCTTGGGCGCAAATAGCATCTTCGGTAGCGTTTTTGATAGTAATGTTCTCGGCATTGAGATTGGCAATATTTAACCTTGACACCCGCCAAACGGAGTCTTTTATAGGTCTTCCAACCCCTGCGTGTGGTCTTGTGATAGTGTTTTTGCCATTTTTAACAGATATGCCGTATCTAAATACCGCACTTTCAGAATATTGGGTACTGCTAATTATAACGGTGATATTCTCTTTGCTTTTGGTTAGTGAAATACCTCTTTTTGCCTTGAAATTCAAGACTTTCGGGTGGAAAAACAACCAAAACAAATGGATTCTGATAGCTTTTTCAGCATTGATGATATTTATGATAGGAATGAAAGCATTTCCGTTTATAATTATTTTTTACTTGATACAGTCTGTCATTTCAAACAAAATGACATCTAAAAATTAGTGATAAGTATAATTAAAGATATTGAAGAGGTCTTTTTAGACCTCTTTTTACATTTAAAAAACAAGAATGAATTGTGTTTTTGTTAAATAGTTTTCTATATTTACAACAGCAAATACACACTATGATATATGATGAAAAACAAGATTGAAAAAACCATATTACCAGTAACAGAACTCAACTGTGCCTCATGCGCTGCCAAGGTGGAAAACCATGTAAAAATGCTACCTGGTATAGTAAAAGCAGAAGTAAACTACGCCAATGGGCAACTTTTGCTATCTTATGACCCTACCATTATCACATTGGAAGATGTCAAAAAAAGCGTTCAGGATATTGGATATGATTTGGTTTTAGACGCTGAAAACGCAGAAGAAGCAACATTTTCTGCTCAGAAAATACGATACAAGCGTATATTTCATCGTACTATGTGGGCTTGGATTTTTGTTATACCAATAATGGTAATATCCATGTTTTACCAAAATATGCCGTATTCTGACTGGATAATGCTAGTTATGACAATACCCGTTTTACTATCTGGCAAACGTTTTTTTACCACCGCCGCCAAACAAATAGTACACGCACAGGTAGGAATGGACACGTTGGTAGCGTTGAGCGTATCGGTAGCGTTTCTTTTTAGCCTTTTCACCACAATATTCCCTACTTTCTGGACAGACAGAGGCATGGTAGCACACGTATATTACGAAGCAGCCGGAATGATTATAGCGTTTGTCCTTCTTGGAAAATTATTGGAAGAAGGAGCAAAAAAAGGTACGACATCTGCCATAAAAAAACTCATGGGACTGCAAGCCAAAACTGCCCGTGTCATATCTGAGGACGGAGAAGAAGACATCCCGATAGAAAAAATCAAAAACCGACAGCGCATAAGCGTGCGCCCAGGCGAAAGAATACCTGTGGACGGATTTATAGTCAGTGGAGCATCTTACGTGGACGAAAG
>JAQUTH010000135.1 GCA_028709885.1 Flavobacteriales bacterium | reverse complement strand
TCTCCTTTGCCGTTTTTAACCACATAAGCTGGAATATCATCTATTATGGAATAGTTAAGCGCAGAAGCCCATGGGAACTGTCCCGATGTAACATAGTCAAACACTTTTTTAGCTTTCTGGTAAGGGTCTGTCTCATCACCCACTATCTGTTTTGCCAAAGACATCATCTTTTCGCTCTTTATCAAATGAGGAGTGCGGGCAGCGGTATATTCTTTATACACAGCAGATGTGGTGTCATAAGGTTTTATATCTGCATTTTCAAGGTCAAAATACTGCCCCCAAGCTGTGTATTCGTATTCTACCCAAAATTCAGTAGGCTGTCCTTTGACAGCTGGTTTTGCCATGTAAGCACTATGATGTGCGTATTCATCAGGACTTATAACGCAAGAGTCTGACGATGCCACAAGTACAAAATCACTCTGACGTGGAAAGTCTGTACGAGGCAACGGCAACCACGCGCGAAGAGTATCGCCTTGGGCGGTCATGTCTGGTTTTACCTTTACCGAAAAACGAGCGTGCATACGCACTGGGCAAGTAGGTTCTCCGCTTTTAGCTTTTATTATCTCTGGAAGATTGACATTCAGAACAGAATCCAACGGACGACCGCCGTCATCTCCTGCGTCCAGTTTTGCCATAGCAACCTCATCCACGCGGAAAACATTAGGTGCGCAGTTGCGGAAATAAAGAGTGTCACCATCTATAACGCGATACTCCAAAACGCCATTTGCTTGCCAAGCCTTGACTGTGCTGTCTGTTACGTCAGGGTAGTATTTTCTCACATAGTCCAAAACCTCGTCTTTGGTACGACGAAAATCGTAACGCACCTTCTCCAATGAGTCTTTGATAAAGATGTAACGGAAATTTTTTGATAAATCATCGCCATTGGCTGTGATAATGCTGTCTGCCAATGCTGTGGCTAAGGTAAATTCCCCTTTTGATAGGTAGTCTTTCAGTTGTGCATCCTCTATCTGTTTCTTTTCTGCACAAGAGCTCAATAATGCCACCACGACTATAAAAGATAAAGTAACAAAATGTTTCATATTCGTTTAATTATAGTTGTTTTATTTAAAGAAAAGCAAAAAAGGCGCATGGACACTTATCGTTCATACGCCTTTTCCATTATTTCAATATGTTTACTGTGAAAATATTATTTACGTTTTACAGCACCTACACCAGGAAGGTCTGCCAAAGTGATTTTACCGTTAACTATCTTCATGCCCTCAAATGGGTCATTGTTGATAAGAAGGTTACCGTCAAGGTCTGCCCAGTCCACAGCAGGAGAAAGCTGTGCTGCTGCACTTATACCCACGGATGTCTCACCGCTCATACAGCCCAACATCACTTTCATGCCCAATGCGCGCGCCAGTTCCAACATCTTGTGTCCCTCGCGAAGACCAGTGCATTTCATCAGTTTAATGTTGATACCAGAGAACACACCCTGCATCTTTTTCACATCGGAAAGTCTTTGGATAGACTCGTCAGCAACGGTAGGCAGTGGGCTACGCTCTGTTATCCACGCCATATCGTCCAAGTTATATTTGCCGATAGGTTGCTCCACAAAAGTAAAGCCATTTTCCTTGCACCAATATATCATATCCAGAGCATAACTCTTGTCTTTCCAGCCTTGGTTGGCATCTACACAAAGAGGTTTATTTGGTTCTACCGAACGGATAGCCTCTACCAGTTTTTTATCTTCATCACCTCCCAATTTCACTTTTATGACACTGTACGGAGCAGCTTCAAGAGTTTTTTGGCGAACCACCTCAGGAGTGTCCATACCTATGGTGTATGATGTAGAAGGAGCTTTGGCAGCAGTGTAACCCCAAATATCGCACCATTTAGCGCCGAGTAGTTTACCTATCAAATCATGTAACGCTATATCTACCGATGCTTTGGCTGCAAAGTTATATGCTGTGATAGCGTCCACGTATGTCAAGATGTCGTCTAATTCAAAAGGAGAGGAGAATTTGCCGAGGTCTACTCTCTTTAAAAATTCTATTACCGATGCTTGTGTTTCCCCCAAGTATGGTGGCATGGCCGCTTCACCGTAACCTACCACTCCGTCATATTCTATTTCTACTAAAATAAGCGGTGTTCCCATACGCATAGAGCCAGATACTCCAAATGGATGTATAAATTTGGCATCGTATGGTTTATAGCGAAGTGTCATTTTTTTACCTGCTCCCATTTTAGATGTAGCTGGTTTGTTTTTGTCATTGGAAGCGAAGACATCTGATGCTCCACCTGCTATTATTCCTGCTGATGTCATAATTACTGCTTTTTTAAGAAATTCTCTTCTATTTTGGTCCATTTTATTTTGAGTTTATTATTAATTATTTCTGAATATTGAAAAGAGGGTTTTTCTCTACCGAAGTAACGCCTTTGTCTTGGTCCTGTGTGCCAATGATGCGTGATGCACGGACAAAAATGTTTACATAATTCTGTGAGTAATGCTCTTTGTCATTCTTGTTAAAACTATCTAAGCGCACACGTCCCGATTCATGAATGAATAGCCCGTCGCCTATGTAAATACCAACGTGAGTAACGCGTTCTTTGGATGTGGCGGTAGCTTTTCGTCCCCAGAAAACGAGGTCTCCGGTTTGAAGACGGTCATACTGAGTGGCTATATCGTCTATTTCTATTTTATCACCTGTGAGACATTGCTGAGAAGCATCGCGAGCCAACACCAGTCCATTCATATAATACACCGTCTTGGCAAATCCACTGCAATCAAGCAGTTTTACAGATGTAGCACCCCAGTGATAAGGTACTCCCATTAATGTTTTTGCAAATGAGATGACAGACTGCTGAGTTGGACGTGTATTTTTAGCCCAAGTGGCAAAATCTGTAACCTTAGCACTTTCTACATAAGCGGTGCGTCCGTCTGCAAGCGATACCTTTGTCCATTTGCCTTTTGCGCCTTCGTATTTCATGATATTACCTGCCACTACATCGCTTACGCGGTCTGCACTTGCATTTGGCTGGCTGTATATATGTCCGCTCTCCTGCAAGAATATCACTTTTTTAGCCTTTACATAAGCGTTATACTCATCTTTTGTCATTGGTACAACACTGGCAGTAGGTATCCAGCCTGTATAGCCTTCTACTGTCTGCGTGAGATACCAGCCGTCTTTTTTGAGTATCTTAACCGGCATACCCATTAGTATCTGTGAGCCTTGTTCGGATGAGTGTGCGTTTTTCATGCGAAGGTCTGCCACCGATAGGGATATCACGCCGTATATCTTGCCATTAAGAGATTTTTCATCTGGTAGAACAGTTATATAGTCTGCTACATTTTTATTTACCGCATTGGCAGCTTTTAAAAGAGCTTCTTTTGCCTGTGGTACAGATGTTTCTCCCGTTAGGATAAGAGTACCGTTAGACTCTGTGGCTGCGATGTTATATACAGTAGACCTACCGTCTGGGGCAAAACGAGCCTTTATGGATGAAATACTGTCTGTGATGTTCTGTGCCATTGTGAAATACGAAACAGCCATAGCTGAGATAAAAAGTAGCGTTTTTTTCATTGGTTTATGTGTATAAAAAATTAATAGTAAATGATATAAAACTAATTTGCAAGTATATCAATTAGCAAATATAAGCACTCATTTTAAACTTTCAAATAATATAACAGTACATTTTTAATCCGTACCTTTGTTTTTTCAAAAAACGACAAAACGGTTCAGATAAAAATGAAATTTATAAATATTGCTCTTTTTTTAGCGTTTATATTCAATACATCACACGCCAACGCTCAGGACAATGCCGAGATAACTCTTGAAAAAAAACTTTTTAGCGCTCCGATGAGACACAAACAAATCTTGGCTGGTTCTTTTGCCGAGCTTCGGGACGCACATTTTCATTCTGGCATAGACTTCAAGACCGAACAGACCGAAGGTAAACCCATTTTTGCCCCTGCCAGAGGATACGTTTCCAGAATATCAGTAGCACACGGCGGATACGGAAAAGCTCTGTACATAACACATGACAACGGTTATACCACTGTTTACGGACACCTGAGCGCATACGCCCCGATGTTAGACTCTCTCCTGCGAGCATATCAATACGAAAATCAAAGCTACACCGCCGACATTTCATTTGAAAAAGGCAAAATAGACGTAAAAGAAGGCACACTGGTAGCTTGGAGTGGCAATACGGGTGGCTCTGGCGGACCTCACCTGCATTTTGAAATACGAAAAACAGATGGCAATGTTCCGCTTAACCCTCTTGCATTTGGGTTCAGTGTAAAAGACCACCGTTCACCCACCATAAGAGGCATTTACGTTATGAATACCGAAGGCACGGACAGCATGAATTACATATCTCACCCGCGTGCTGTGTCTTTTTCCAAAAATACTTCCAGCGGTAAAACTATGGCGTTAGGGAAAATAGGAATAGCTGTGGATGCTTATGACACCATGGATGACGCTCCAAATGTAGACGGAATATACTCTATTGCCATGTACATAAATGGAGAAAAAGCCTACGGAGTGAAAATGGATGCTTTCCCACTGGAAAAAACCAAGCAAATAGACCTTCATGTGCTGTATGATTACTATGTTTTGCACGGAGTGCGAATGATAAAATGTTTCAAAGACCCTCAAAACACTCTACCGATATACGACAC
>JAQUTH010000015.1 GCA_028709885.1 Flavobacteriales bacterium | reverse complement strand
AACCAGACTTTGTAAACCGTATGGCAAAAGAACAGGCTGCACGTTGTTCGTGCGACCACACCAACTATTGCATAGCACGTATGTACACTTTGGAAATGGCGTGCCACAGAAAAATGAAGGATTTGCCATGCTGTATAATAAAAGAATTGAATCAGATAAGAGAAAGGGAAACTAAAAATGCTACGAAAATTACAAAAAAATAGTAGAACAGCACTTATAACAGGAGGTAGTAGTGGCATAGGGCTGTGTTATGCACATCGTTTAGCATCCCTTGGTTACAAGCTGGTCATAGTGTCCAATCAAGAGGATAAAATAGTCCCTGTGGCACATGAATTGGCATATAAGTATGATGTAGATGTGATGCCTTTTTATCTTGATTTGGCAAAAAAGAACTCAGCCGAAGAACTTTTTGCATACTGCAAGGAGAAAAAAGTGTATGTAGATGTCTTGATTAACAACGCAGGAGTTTTTTTCTTCAATGAAATAATAGATACATCGGTACAAAGGATAGAATTGATGTTGAATTTACACGTTCTAACTACCACAAAACTATGTAAATACTTTGCTGAGGATATGAAAGAACGCAAATGTAGAGGCTTTATTCTCAATATGTCATCTCTTTCGGCGTGGACTACCGTACCGGGTATCACCATGTACGAAGCGACAAAGGCTTACATAAAAAGTTTTTCAAAATCTCTGCACCATGAGCTAAAACCTTATGGTATAGGCGTTACCGTGGTGTGTCCTGGTGGAGTGGCTACTGGTCTTTACAGTCTTAGTAGCAGTTATCAAAAATTAGGAGTCTGTCTTGGCGTACTGATGAAGCCACAGACATTGGCAAATAGAGCGGTAAGAGCCATGTTTGCTCGCCGAGAATGTGTTGTACCGGGACTTCTCAATAAAATAGCAATCCCTGTTTTAGGTATAACACCGGGGTGGGCGCTTAGGTGGGTAAAGAAAAAAGTATCAAAATATGAACACTAAATGGATAATAGTAACCGGAGCAAGCGGAGGAATAGGACGTAATATTTGCGAATTGCTATCGGATATGGAATACTGTGTCATCATGGCTTGCCGAGATATGAAAAAGGCAAGTCCTATATTTGAGGATATAAAATACATCACTTCCAATAAAAACATGCGTCTTATGGAGCTGGACCTATCCAGTTTTGCATCTATACAGACCTTTGCTAATGAAATAAAAGAACGAGGATACCAAATATATTCTCTGGTCAATAACGCTGGAAATCTCGCTCATTCGTACAGACTAACTCAGGACGGATATGAACAAGACTGGGGTATCAATTACATGGGGGTATACCTTTTGACGCGTCTTATTTTGCCGTTGATGAAAACGGATGAAGGCGTGTGCCAAATAATGAATACCGTATCGGTAACAGCGAAGATAGGAAGGGTGGACAAAAACGCTTTTGACAGCACCACATTTAGCCGTTTTAGTAATTACGGCACATCAAAACTTGCCCTTATGATGTTTACTGAGAGTTTGGCGGAAAAACTGCATAGCGATAAAAACATACAAGTGAACGCTTATGACCCGGGAGTGGTCAATACCAATATGATAAATATGCACCCACTGATAGACCCTGTGGCTGCTCTTATTTTTCGCCCATTTTTAAAAAGTCCTCTTCGTGCGGCTCAGCAGGAAGTAAATGCTCTGCTTTTAGATAAAAAACATGGCAGTGGCTATGTGTACAAAGGTAAAAGACATTTTAAGATAAGAAGGTGGGCAGCGGTTCACCCTTTCAAAGAGTGGCTTTTTCAGCAGAGTGAAAAAATACTGAAAGAAAAACACGGTATAGTTTTGGAAAAGGTATAAAAAAAGCGTCGCATAAATGCGACGCTTTTTTTTGTTGCTGAGTATGTTTATCCTTTGTATGTTTCGTTTTTTGAAAATCCTAAGATAGCAAAACCTATAAAAGGAAGGAAAAGGAGAAGTACTGCAAAAAGACCACCCTTTCCAAAGCGTTTAGAAAGCTCCAAATACAGCAAAAACGCTATTGCTATGTTTACAAATGGAACAAAAAGAAGAATAAACCACCAGATAGGTTTGCCTAAAAGAGAGGTCAGCACATAGAAATTGTAAATAGGGACCATACCTTCCCATAGTTCACGTCCTGCTTTTTGGAGAGTAAAACCCATACCTACCAATGAGATAATGAGTATAATGGCTGATAACATATTAATTATTAATTTGGTTTGTAATACTTCAAAGATAAGAAAAAAGCAGTGTAGTTCAAATGATATGTTTAAAAATTAATACAAATGAATTAAAATGTGTAAAGTGCTGATTTTGTTATAAAAAATTCAAACATTGAGCATTTAAAATATCTAAAAAACAGATAAGAACGTCCTATTTTGGTTTTTGTTTAATTCCGACACTCATAGTTGTTTTATCTGTTTTCTTTTATTACATTTGTCATATTGAATCCCGAAGGTAGCAACGTACTGCTCGGGGTTCTTTTATTTTGTGTTTTACACACTGAACCTAATTTTAACATTAAAAAATGAAACGATGGCAAAAGTATCTTATTACACGCAAGAGGGTTACAACAAATTGAAGCAAGAGCTGGAGCAATTAAAAACAGTAGAACGTCCACACGTTATAAAACAAATAGCAGAAGCTCGTGATAAAGGAGACCTTTCTGAAAACGCAGAGTATGACGCAGCAAAAGAAGCACAAGGAATGCTTGAAATGCGCATAGCAAAATTAGAAGACACATTGGCAACAGCAAGAGTGATGGATGCCTCGCAGTTGGATAACAGCAAAGTGCTTATCCTCAGTACCGTGCGTATAAAAAACAAGCAGAACGGACGCGAAAGCAAATACACACTGGTAGCGCAGAACGAAGCAGATATAGCCAAAGGCAAAATATCGGTAGATTCTCCGATAGGAAAAGGACTTTTGGGCAAAGCGGTAGGCGACGTAGCAGACATAAATGTTCCTAACGGAGTTATGCACTTTGATATATTGGAAATAACAAGAGAATAATATAACAATGGCATCAGTATTTACAAAAATCATCAATGGAGAACTTCCCAGCTACAAGGTAGCAGAGGACGAAAATTACATAGCCATACTGGACGCATTTCCTATCATAAAAGGGCACGTTCTGGTGATACCAAAACAAGAAGTTGATAAAATATATGAACTGGACGAAAAAACATACGCAGGACTTATGCTTTTTGCTCGCCGAGTAGCACGCGCAGTAGAAAAAGCTATACCGTGCAAAAGAGTAGGCTATTCTGTGGTGGGGCTTGACGTGCATCATGTGCATGTGCATCTTTTACCGCTAAATGGACCAAAAGACATGGATTTATCTCGTCCTACTATGACGTTGCCAAAAGAGGAAATGACGGAAATAGCTAAGGCAATAGCTTCACAGTTAGACAAATAACTTTTAATAAAAACATCAATAACGCTTCCACATAACAATGGAGGCGTTTTTATTTTCAAGAATGGAATACATACTGTTAATAGTAGGATTTGCTCTGTTGATAAAAGCATCGGACTTTTTGGTAGACGGAGCATCATCGGTAGCAAAAAGAGCAGGACTATCTGACTACGTGGTAGGACTAACGGTAGTGGCATTTGCTACATCTCTACCAGAACTGGTAGTAAATATGTTGGCTGTAATAAACGGAACATCGGGCATGGCACTGGGCAATGTGGTAGGGTCTAACACCTTGAATATCTTGGTTGTAGTGGGCATAACAGCAGTGATAGCACCTATGGTAGTAAAAGGACGAAAAATGGCACGAGAAATACTCATGACGCTTCTTTTGTCAATATTGCTGTTAGGCGTAGCGTGCGATGATATTTTTTCAGCATCAGCACAAAACGTTGTCTCACGAATAGACGGAATTATACTTTTGGCACTATTTGTGGTATTTCTTTTTTACATATTCAGAAAGAAAAATGCTCCCGAAGAACCTAAAAGTGAAGTAGAGACAATAAAAAAGCTGTCTGCTGTACGCTCTACGGTGTATCTGGCGATAGGAGTAGCAGGTCTTTTCTTGGGAGGGAAACTGATAGTGGACTCCGCTTCGCAAATAGCAGCCTCTTTTGGAATGTCAGACACTGTTATAGGACTGACTGTGGTAGCTCTTGGAACATCTCTACCAGAGATAGTTACGTCAATAATAGCATCTAAACGCATCTCTGCCGAAATGGCTTTGGGTAATGTCTTAGGTTCTAATATTTTCAACGGTCTTTTAATTCTTGGGCTGACATCGGTGATGATGCCAGTGAGTGCTGAAAACGGTTTTTCACCACTTGATTTGTATGTTACCATGCTTGGTAGCGTTGCTCTTTTGGTGTGCATACTCTTTATAGGGCGGATAGGACGTATGGTAGGAGCTATGTTTTTGGCTGTGTATGTTTTTTACGTTCTGTACATTTTAAATGTTATTTGAACTGAAAAAATGACTAACTTTCTACCCAAATAAAATAAACGATAAAATGCAATTAAACTTAAAACGCCCTATATGTTTCTTTGACTTAGAAACCACAGGTACAGATGTTTCAAAAGATAAAATAGTGGAAATATCGGTAGTAAAGGTATTTCCAAACGGCAACAAAGAAGTCAAAACATGGCTTGTAAACCCCGGAATGCACATACCAGATGCGTCATCTGCCATACATGGAATAACGGATGAAAAAGTCAAGAACGAACCAACATTTGACAAAATAGCACCGCTGGTAGATGCTATGCTTCGCGATAGCGACTTAGGAGGTTATAACTCAAACCGTTATGACATACCTCTTTTGGCAGAGGAAATGCTCCGCGTGGGCATGGATTTTGACATGAAAAACCGCGTCTCTGTGGACGTACAGACTATTTTCCATAAGAAAGAACAACGTACCCTTTCTGCTGCGTATAAATTTTATTGTGGAGCGGATTTGGAAGGAGCTCACGGAGCGCAAGCAGATACTATGGCTACTTATGAAGTTCTGTGTGCGCAGTTGGACAAATATGGAGATTTACCAAATGATATGAACGCATTGGCAGAATACACCACACAGAAAAAAACAGCTGATTATGCAGGTTTTTTAGCTTTTGATGCGGAGGGTTTTGAGGTGATAAACTTCGGAAAACACCGCGGAAGACGCGTTATAGACATGTGGGAACATGAACCTGGGTATCTCGGCTGGATGCTGTCAAATGACTTTCCTTTGTACACCAAACGCGTTATAGAAAATATCCGCCTCCGTTCACTCACCAACAAAAACAAAATATAGAACATGGATAAAGAAAAAGAAAACGTACTGATAGATGTGTTTTTTCGTCGGTTTTACTTGCTGTGGGGTAGCGTAATGCTGATATATCCTGTGGCTGTGTGTATGGCGTGGTTTTTTATAACACGTGGAGCAAGTGATGTGTTGGAGGCTAAGATGATGTTCATGGGGGCATTTACTATGTTTACTTATTTTCAGTTTACGTGGATGCTGTCTGTTTTGCTCTCTGCTATTCCATTTTTCTTTGGACTGCGCCTTTTAAATGGAAAAACATCAACCAAAATAGTGGGAGCATTAATGATGTTGGTCTCGGCTGGTACTATGGTGTTTTCAGTACTAAGAATATGGAGTGCGTAAATGAGAATGTTTTAAGTAAAACGAAAATTTAACATAAAAAAATCAACTCTTTTGTTTGCGTGATAAAAATAAACTGTTACATTTGCTGTGTAATTAAGAAAAAGAAAATGAAAAATACAGTTAATACATATTGGTGGCGCTACTTACTACTTAAAAAGTCGTAGGGAGTAGGGTCATATATGTATATATTGTAAAAAGATACAGAGGAGCCTGTCGTACTGCGACAGGCTCTTTTTTTTATTTAAACTGAAATAAAATTTATAAAAATGAAAACATACAAAGTAGATGAAAATGGTTATTACGGTGAGTTTGGTGGAGCATATATCCCTGAAATACTGTATAAATGTGTAGAAAACCTTAAAAATGAGTATCTCAAAGTGCTGGAAAGTCAAGAGTTCAAAGAAAAATATGACCAACTGCTCAGAGATTATGTCGGACGTCCTTCGCCATTGTATTTAGCGCACAGATTATCTGAAAAATACGGCTGTAAGATATACCTAAAACGTGAAGACCTGAACCACACAGGCGCACATAAGATAAACAACACCGTAGGTCAGATACTTTTGGCACGAAAAATGGGTAAAACCCGCATAATAGCAGAAACAGGAGCAGGACAGCACGGAGTAGCCACCGCCACGGTATGCGCTCTTATGAATATGGAATGTGTGGTGTACATGGGAAAAACAGATGTTGAGCGTCAGCATATCAATGTAGAGAAAATGAAGATGTTAGGTGCTACCGTAGTGCCAGTTACATCGGGTAATATGACGCTCAAAGACGCTACCAACGAAGCTATAAGGGACTGGTGCTCTCATCCGTCCAATACTTTTTACATCATCGGTTCAACGGTAGGACCGCATCCGTATCCTGATATGGTGGCTCGTCTGCAAAGTGTGATAAGTGAGGAAATAAAAAAACAACTTTTAGAGCAGGAAGGACGTGATTATCCAGATTATTTGATGGCTTGTGTAGGCGGAGGAAGCAACGCTGCTGGGACTATTTATCACTATATAGATGACCAAAGAGTAAAAATAGTCCTTGCCGAAGCAGGAGGAAAAGGTATAGACTCCGGTTATACTGCTGCCACTATTCAGCGTGGAAAACTGGGCATCATACACGGTTCACGCACCTTAGTGATGCAGACAGAAGACGGACAGATAGTAGAGCCTTATTCCATATCCGCAGGACTGGACTATCCCGGAATAGGACCTATTCATGCCAATCTTTCTGCGCAACATCGTGCTACTGTTCTGGCGGTAAATGATGACCAAGCGTTGGAAAGTGCGTTTGAACTGACACGTTTGGAGGGTATAATACCAGCATTGGAGTCTGCTCATGCGTTGGGGGCATTGGCAAAAATGCACTTCAAACCTACCGATGTGGTAGTCCTTACCGTATCGGGACGTGGAGATAAGGACATAGAGACATATCTTAAATATTCAGAAAATAAATAAAATGAAATACAAATACACAACAAATAGTCGCTCCATTCTTGCAGATTTGCACACGCCGGTGAGTACTTACTTAAAAGTGAGAGACCTTTTTCCTCAGAGTGCACTTATGGAGAGTTCAGACTATCACGGCAGTGAAAATAATCGTTCATTCATAGGACTTTGCCCTTTGGCAAGTGTGAGTATAGGACATGGTATAGCTACGTTCAAATACCCTGATGCAACAGAGAAAAACACATCTATTTCGTCGGAATACACCGTGGACAAAGCTCTCAATGAGTTTTTAGGACAGTTTAGCGTTCAGGGTCAGTATAGCAACTACTGCGGACTATATGGATACACGTCGTTCAATGCGGTGCGTTATTTTGAAAATATACACGTTAAGGATAGTGTTGAGGCTAAAAACGATGCTCCAGATATGCACTACATATTGTATAAATACATCATAGTTTTCAATGATTTTACCAGTGAAATGGTGCTGATAGAAATGCTCAAAGAGGGTGAAGAAAACCATTTGGATAAGGTGCAGGCAGCTATCCATAGCAATAATTTTACCACTTATGACTTTCATCCTGTGGGAGAAACCACCAGCCCTCTTACAGATGAACAGCATAAAGAAAATATCCGTCGAGGAATAGCTCACTGTATGCGTGGTGATGTGTTCCAGATAGTACTTTCACGACGTTTTGTGCAGCGTTTTTCAGGCGATGACTTTAAGCTGTATCGCGCTTTGCGAAGCATAAACCCCTCGCCATATCTGTTTTATTTTGACTTTGGAGGTTTTCGCATTTTCGGTTCTTCCCCAGAGACACACTGCCGTATAGAGGGCAACAAAGCATACATAGACCCAATAGCTGGCACTACCAAACGCACAGGCAACGCAGTCCAAGATGCTAAAAATGCCGATTATCTTCGCCATGACCCTAAGGAAAATGCGGAACACGTCATGTTGGTGGATTTGGCACGCAATGATTTGAGCAGAAACTGCCATGATGTAAAGGTGGATTTTTACAAAGACCTACAATATTACAGTCATGTGATACATCTTGTCAGCCGTGTGAGCGGGCAGATAAACGAGGATACAGACCATATCAAGACATTTATAGATACTTTTCCAGCAGGTACTCTCTCTGGTGCGCCAAAAGTACGTGCCATGCAGCTCATCAGTGAATATGAACCTCATAACCGTGGTGCTTACGGAGGGTGCATAGGTTTTATAGGGCTCAATGGCAGTCTTAACCAAGCGATAACCATTCGCACGTTCGTCAGTAGAAACAACGAATTGTGGTTTCAGGCGGGTGGTGGCATAGTGGCTGCCAGCGATCAAGAATATGAATTGCAAGAGGTAAATAACAAACTCGGAGCGTTGAAAAGAGCCATAGTTTTGGCAGAAAAAATGTAAAAAGATGAAAATAGCAATAATAGATAATTACGATTCTTTTACCTATAATCTATCTCATGTGGTAAAAGAATTAGGAGCAAAGGTAGATGTGTTGAGAAATGACCGCTTTGCATTGGAAGATTTGGAAAAATACGACAAGATAATACTTTCTCCCGGGCCTGGAGTGCCATCGGATGCTGGCCTTCTACTGGATGTGATAAAGGCTTATGCAGGCAAAAAACCTATTTTGGGTGTGTGCTTAGGGCATCAAGGAATAGGTGAGGTCTTCGGTGCCAAATTAACTAATCTAAAAGAAGTATTTCATGGGGTACAGACACCTGTTAACGTGGTGGCGGAAGATTATATTTTTGACGGATTGGAAAAAACATTTCCTGCTGGCAGGTATCACTCATGGGTGGTGGAAAAAGAACATTTGCCTGAGTGTCTGTGTGTTACCGCCGTTAGTGAACAGGGCTATATAATGGCTCTTCGCCATACTCGGTATGATATTCACGGCATACAGTTTCACCCAGAATCTGTGCTCACCCCAGAGGGAAAGCAGATAGTAGCTAATTTTCTTAACCATTAAAATAAGAAAAAATGAAAGAAATATTGACACGTCTTTTTAACCACGAACATCTCACCAGTGGTCAGACCAAAGACATTCTTTTGAACATAACGAAAGAAAAATACACCGAAGCACAAATAGCAGCTATGCTCACCGTTTTTCAGATGAGAGGCATAACGGTGGAAGAATTGATAGGTTTCCGCCAAGCACTGATGAGTACCCGCGTGCCTGTGGATTTGGACGCATACCACCCAATAGACATAGTTGGCACAGGGGGAGACGGCAAAAATACCTTCAACATATCCACTTGTGCGTGTTTTGTGGTAGCAGGAGCAGGCTATAAAGTGGCAAAACATGGCAATTACGGGGCGACATCGGTCAGTGGAGCGAGCAACGTTATGGAGCAACATGGCGTGAAATTTACTAACGACCAAGACTCTCTGGTGCGCTCCATAGAGCAGTGCAACATGGTTTATATGCACGCTCAGCTCTTCAATCCTGCTATGAAGTACGTCGGTCCTGTTAGAAAATCACTGCAACTGCGCACTATTTTTAACCTTTTAGGACCTCTGGTAAACCCGTGCTGTCCTGCATATCAGCTTTTGGGAGTGGCAGATTTGTCTCAGATGCGTCTTTATACTAATGTTTTTCAGAAAATGGGTGTAGGTTTTTCGGTGGTGAGTAGTCTTGACTGTTACGATGAAATATCGCTAACCAGTGAGTTTAAGGTCTCTACCACTAATTACGAGTGCATTTTTCGTCCTGAGGATTTGGGTTTTACGCAGGTGGAACAGTTAGAACTTTTTGGAGGAAAAACGCCCCAGAGTGCCGCTCGCATTTTTGATGATGTGTTGCAAAACGTAGCCACAAAAGCTCAAAAGCAGTGCGTGGTAGCCAATGCCGCTTTTGCCATTCAGACCATAGAACCATCCAAAAGCATAGAACAATGCGTCGGCGAGGCAACAGAATCTGTTGAAAGTGGAAATGCGCTGAGGTGTTTTAAAAAATTTATAGAACTAAACAGCTAAGAAAATGAAAGATATTTTGGATGAAATAGTCCGTGATAAATATTTGGAAGTGGAAAGTTTGAAAAAAGACATTTCGGCATCTCAAATGCGGGACAAAGCTATGGCAGTGAAAAGAACGCCCCTGAATATGCGGTGTTCATTATCTGGTTCGTCCAGTGGGATAATAGCAGAAGTAAAACGTAAGTCTCCATCCAAAGGCTGGATAAAACAATGTGCTGATATAGAACGTGTTGCAGTGGAATATCAGCAAAATGGAGCGTCGGCTCTTTCTGTGCTGACAGATGAAAAATATTTTGGAGGGAGCCTTGATTTTATACGTCGTATTCGCCCTTTGGTACACCTACCGATACTGAGAAAGGATTTTATAGTAGATGAATATCAGCTGTTTCAGGCGCGTGAGGCAGGTGCGGATGCTGTCCTTCTGATAGCTGCTGCGCTGACAGAACAGCAATGCGATGATTTAACAAAAAAGGCTCATGAACTGTCTTTGGAGGTGCTTTTAGAGGTACATAGTGCGTCTGAACTCTCTTATGTCAGAAAAGAAACAGACATGGTGGGGGTAAATAACAGAAACCTCGGCACTTTTTATACCGATGTCCAAAATTCTTTTGATTTGGCTTCAAAACTACCACAGGACACTCTTTTGGTGAGTGAGAGCGGAATTTCACAGCCAGAGGTGGTAAAAAGACTCAGAGCAGTGGGTTACAAAGGCTTTTTGATAGGAGAAAATTTTATGAAAACACAATGTCCAGGCAATGCTTTGGGTAAATTTATACAATTACTGAAATGATAATAAAAGTATGTGGAATGCGTCGTGGCGGTAATATCCGTGCGGTGGAACGTCTTGGTGTGGACTGGATGGGTTTTATCTTTTACCCTAAGTCCCAACGTTTTGTGGAGAAAATGCCATCTTATTTGCCAAAAAATGCTAAAAGAGTGGGCGTTTTTGTCAATGAAACAATAGAAAAAATACTTCAATATGTCAAAAATTATGACCTTGACATAGTGCAGTTGCATGGCGATGAGTTGCCTGTTATGTGCCGTGATTTGAAGGAAAAAGGAGTCCGAGTTATAAAGGCTTTTGGAGTGGCAGTAAAAGAGGACTTAGAAGCCGTAAAACCGTACATCGGGGTGTGTGATTTTTTTCTTTTTGATACCAAAAGTCCTGACAAAGGAGGCTCTGGGAACGTTTTTCCGTGGAATATCTTAAAAACTTACAGAGGAAACACACCTTTTTTACTCAGTGGAGGAATAGGCATGGGTAGCGTGGAGGATTTATGTAGGTTTAAGCATCCTCAGTGGGTAGGCGTGGACTTGAATAGTTGTTTTGAAGTGTCCGCAGGAGAAAAAGACGCATTGTTATTGGAGAGATTTATAGAAAAAATAAAACAGATATAAAATGAACAGAATAAACGAATTATTTGCCAATGGAGAGAAAAACATACTCTCTATATATTTTTGTGCTGGAACGCCAACTCTGGATTCAACGGTTCAGACCATAAAAGCATTGGAAAAACACGGTGTCGGTATGGTTGAAATAGGTATCCCTTTTAGCGACCCTATGGCAGACGGAGTAGTTATACAAAATGCCGCCACAGATGCTCTTAGAAATGGAATGACACTGAAAGAACTATTTTCTCAGTTATCACAAGTGAGAGAAGATGTGAAAATACCCCTTGTGCTTATGGGGTATCTCAATCCTATAATGCAGTACGGTTTTGAGGCTTTTTTCGCTTCATGCGCGCAGTGTGGAGTAGATGGCGTGATAATACCAGACCTACCTTTTAATGATTATGTGAAGAGCTACAAAACTGTGGCAGAGTCTTATAACGTAAAAGTGATAATGCTCATAACCCCAGAAACAGAGGAAAAACGTATCCGTTTTATAGACGAACACACCGACGGTTTTATCTACATGGTGTCATCGGCATCTACCACGGGTGCCCAGAAGGATTTTGATGTGCAGAAACAGCAGTATTTCAGAAAGATAGAAAATATGCACCTTAAAAATCCGAGGATGATAGGTTTTGGTATATCAAACCGTCAGACTTTTGAAGCGGCGTGTGATAATGCTCGTGGGGGTATCATCGGTAGTAGGTTTGTAACTCTTTTGAATGAAGAAAAAGATGCTGAAAAAGCTATTTTAAGACTTTGGGAGGATTTGAAAAAATAGTATGCCAACGAAAAAACCGCCACGAAAGTGGCGGTTTTGTTTTTTATGGTAATGGTGCTATGGTTCCCAAGTGCGCTCTTGTATGCCGTTGGATACAGAAACGAAACGCGCAACTGTGAATAGATAGTCCGAAAGACGGTTTAGATAACGGAGGACAGTATCGGTATCTTCGGCTCCATTGTCTCGCAAGTCCAACACGCGACGTTCTGCTCTGCGACATACGCTTCGTGCTACATGAGCGGCGGAGTTACCTACACTTCCGCCCGGTAGTACAAATTTGCCAAGTACTGGTAGTTGAGATTGCATAGCGTCTATCCATTTTTCCAAAAGTATTACTTGGTCTGCTTCAACAGTCTTGATGTGGTACTTTACTATATCCTCAGGCATACTTGCCAGCTCACTACCCATATTGAATAGGACGTTTTCTATGGTGGATAGCTGTTTTTTTATCTCAGCACTTACGTCAGGACAGTCATATAGTACTCCTATGAATGAGTTTAGTTCATCTACTGTGCCGTAGGCTTCCAAACGTACATTGTTTTTTTCTATACGGCTACCGCCCACCAGAGATGTAGTACCGCCGTCGCCTGTTTTGGTGTATATTTTCATGATAAAAAGAGTTTAGTTAGCCACGTCGCTTATAAACTTGATACGCATAAGACGGAGTTCCTCTTCTTCGTAATCTCCGCCAAACTCAGCCATGGCATCTTTTATGGTGTCTTTTTCGGCAGTCATGAAGTAGTCTTTTATCTCTTCCTGCTGTTCTTCGTCCAGTATTTCATTTATCTGGTAGTCTATGTTTACTTTTGTACCAGAATAGACAATGGATTCTATTTCAGATATCAATTCATTCATTTCCAATCCTTTGGAAGATGCTATGTCTTCCAGTGGTATCTTGCGGTCTGTGTTTTGGATGATGTACACTTTCAAACCAGATTTGTTTACTACGGAGCGTACTATAAGGTCATCGGGGCGCAGAATGTCGTTTTCTTCTACATAGTCTGCTATGAATTTGATGAATGGATTTCCGTATTTTTTGGCTTTTCCCTCGCCTACGCCGAAAATTGTTTTCATTTCCTCCTGAGAAATAGGGTATCGCAATGCCATATCCTCCAATGAAGCGTCTTGAAACATAGCAAAAGGAGGTATTCCTATGCGTTTGGACTCTTTTTTGCGAAGGTCTCTAAGGAAACCGAGAAGAACATCGTCCACCGCACCTGGCTGTTTCTGACGGATGTTTATCTCCTGTTCCAAATCTTCGTAGTTATGGTCTTCGGTCATCATAAAAGACGTTCCGTTTTTGACAAAATCACGTCCTTTTTCCGTTATCTTGACCACGCCGTACTGTTCTATTTCTTTTCTGAGGTATCCGCTTACCAGTGCTTGACGAAGCAAAGCCATCCAATATTTGTCATCGTGAGCAGCACCACAGCCAAAAAATGGTTTGGTATCTACTTTAAGACCTTTTATAGCAGATGATACTTTGCCTATCAATATGTTGGTGAGTTCTTTGCTTCTGAAAGTCTGTGAAGTCTTGTCTATGACATCTATTATTGTTTTGAGCTCTTTGGCGGCTTCGTGTTTTTCCTTAGGGTGGCGGCTGTTGTCATCCATATCGGCACCTTCGCCGTTCACTTCGTCAAATTCTTCTCCAAAATAATGCAAAAGGTATTTGCGGCGGGACATGGAAGTCTCAGCGTAAGCTACCACATCTTGAAGAAGAGCTCCACCTATTTCCTGTTCGGAAAGAGGCTTGCCGACAAGGAATTTTTCCATTTTCTCTATGTCTTTGTAGCTGTAAAAAGCCAAACAATGACCGTCTCCACCGTCGCGTCCGGCACGTCCTGTCTCTTGGTAGTAACTTTCAAGGCTCTTTGGTATGTCATGATGTATGACAAAACGAACATCGGGCTTGTCTATTCCCATGCCGAAAGCTATGGTAGCCACTATCACATCCACGTCCTCCATAAGAAAGGCGTCTTGGTTTTTGGCACGAGTCTTAGCGTCCAGTCCTGCGTGGTATGGAGCAGATGAAATACCGTTTATTTGCAAAAGTTCTGTCAGCTCTTCCACTTTTTTTCTGGAAAGGCAGTAAATGATGCCACTTTGGTGTGAATGAGCTTTTATGAACTTGATTATTTCTTTTTCAACATCTACCTTGGGGCGTATTTCGTAGTAGAGGTTAGGGCGGTTAAAAGAAGACTTGAATACTTTTGCGTCGCTCATACCGAGGTTTTTCTGTATGTCCTCCTGTACTTTTGGTGTGGCAGTGGCGGTAAGAGCTATAATTGGTATGTTGGCTATACGGTCTATTATGGAGCGTATATTCCTGTATTCAGGACGAAAATCATGTCCCCATTCAGATATGCAGTGCGCTTCATCTATGGCGCAGAATGAAACTGGAACACTCTTTAAAAATTCTACATATTCTTCTTTGGTGAGTGATTCAGGAGCTACAAAAAGCATTTTGGTAACGCCCGAACGTATGTCTTGTTTTACCGTTTCTATCTCTCCTTTTGAAAGGGATGAGTTAAGAACGTGAGCCACTCCTTCTGTTGTGGACAGTCCACGTATGGTGTCCACTTGGTTTTTCATCAGTGCTATAAGAGGAGAAATAATAATGGCTGTCCCGTCCATCATCAAGGCAGGCAACTGGTAGGTGAGTGATTTTCCTCCACCAGTGGGCATGATGACAAACGTGTTGTTACCAGCAAGAAGACTCTCTATGACGGCTTTTTGTGTGCCTTTGAAACTGTCAAAACCAAAGTGTTTTTTCAGTTCTGCTTCCAAGTTATAATTACTCACGATAATGATATTTTTTTGTACTGATGAAATAGTGTATTTAGATACAGAATGTGTACTTTTGTAAAGAATAAAGGTAAACAATACTTGCGTAAAAACAAACACAAATGAGCATTAAAGATAAAGAAAAAATAGATTTTTTGCAAATAGCTAAAAATGTGATAGTTAATGAGGCTATGGAGGTGCAAAATTTGGCTAAAACCATAGATTCTAACTTTGAAAAAGCCATAGATTTTATCCTTAAAAGCACTGGAAGAGTGGTAATAACTGGCATAGGAAAGAGCGCAATAGTAGCTCAAAAAATTGTTGCCACTATGAATTCCACTGGCACGCCAGCCCTTTTTATGCACACCGCAGACGCCATGCACGGAGACCTCGGCATGATACAAACAGGAGATGTCATTATCATGATATCCAAAAGTGGAAACACACCAGAGATAAAATCACTGGTGCCTATACTTCACGCTATGCCCAATCCCGTGATAGCTATCACCTCCAATGTCAATTCCTACATGGCAAAAGGAGCTGACTGCGTCCTCAGTGCATACGTTTCCAGAGAAGTATGCCCCAATAATCTCGCACCTACATCATCTACCACCACACAAATGGTCATAGGTGATGCCATAGCAGTAGCGTTGGAAGTGGCAAAAGGCTTTAAGACTGAGGATTTTGCTCGTTTCCACCCAGGAGGAGCATTGGGAAAACGCCTTTATATGCGCGTGGAAGATGTCATCAGTCAGAATGAATGTCCCGAGGTGTACACAAAAACACCATTGAAAGGAGTGATAAGTGAAATATCATCAAAACGTCTTGGAGTAACAGCCGTTATAGATGACCAGAAAAACATAAAAGGCATAATAACAGACGGAGATATACGTCGTACGTTGGAAAAAATGGATACAGAAGACATTTTTTCCAAGACAGCATCGGACATTATGACCAAAAACCCTAAGACTATACCTGCCGATGTGTTGGCATTTGATGCGGTAGAGGTGCTTCAAAAATACGACATCAATAATCTTTTGGTAACAGACGCCAAAGGAAAATACCGTGGTGTAATACATATACATGACCTTATTCGCGAAGGAATAGTTTAATATAATTTCTATGGCACAGAAACAAACCGAAGAAAACAATACTTTTTTAGGACATCTGTTTATACTGCGAGCGCACATTATGAGAATGGTGCTGTACATAGCGGTAGGTGCTGTTTTGGCTTTTATGTGCGATGAAATAGTGTATGACGGCATTATTTTTGCTCCGCGGAGTGAGGATTTTGTAACGTATCGTTTTTTCTGTTTCCTTTCTGAAAAAATAAATCAGATGGGTGTAAATGTGGATATGTGTTGGCATCCCTCTTTTTTCAATATCCAAAATAGAGAGCTCACAGGACAGTTCAATTCCCATTTGTGGGTGTCTTTTGTTTCAGGACTTATAATAGCTACTCCGCTGATAGCGTGGGAGATATGGCGTTTTGTGTCCCCTGCTCTTACATCTGCTGAAAGACGTTCATCCCGTGGAGTGGTGGGGTATGTTTCCGCTTTGTTTTTTGTGGGAGTAGCATTCGGGTATTTTATAATAGTGCCTATGTCATTGAACTTTTTTGCAGGATACCATGTGGGAGGAGCCGATGTGGTGGTAAATAACATAGAACTTTCATCCTATATTTCCAACGTTGTCAATATTTCTTTGGCGGCAGGCATTATGTTTCAAATGCCTATTGCTATATTTGTACTATCCAAAATGGGGCTGGTATCGTCTGCTTTTTTGAAAAAGTACCGTCGCCATGCCTTGGTAGCAATATTGGTGGTCTCGGCCATACTGACACCGCCCGATATAGCGTCTCAGATAATTTTGGCAGTGCCTACCTTTGCTCTGTATCAGGCAAGTATAATCATTTGCCAAAGGATAGAACGCAAAAGAGTAGAGCAACAAAGTGAAGAATAAAAATAAAATATATGAAGCTAAGAGCTGAAAATTTACAAAAATCATACCGCAACCGAAAGGTTGTAAACGGTGTTACTTTGGAGGTAAACCAAGGTGAGATAATAGGTCTTTTAGGTCCTAACGGAGCAGGTAAAACCACTTCTTTTTACATGATAGTGGGACTTATCCAAGCCAATGCAGGCGAGGTATTCATAGATGATACCAACATAACGCATTTTCCGATGTATAAACGCGCACAGGCAGGCGTTGGTTATTTGGCGCAGGAAAACTCAGTGTTCCGCAAACTGAGCGTTGAGGATAACATACTCTCGGTGCTTCAAATGTCTAACAAAACCCCTGAGGAACAGCGCAAAAAGATGAATTCTCTGATAGATGAATTTGGACTTGGAAAAGTGCGCAAGAGCAACGGAGACTTGCTATCTGGTGGTGAACGCCGTCGTTGTGAAATAGCCCGCTGTATAGCCAATGACCCTAAGTTTGTCCTTTTGGATGAACCTTTTGCAGGTGTTGACCCAATAGCGGTAGAGGATATTCAGACCATAGTATCACACCTGAAAGACCGCAACATAGGTATTCTTATCACTGACCACAACGTACAGGAAACACTTGCCATAACAGACCGCACTTACCTTATGTACCAAGGCTCTATCCTCAAATCTGGACTACCAGAAGAGCTGGCGGATGATGAAATGGTACGTCGTGTGTACTTAGGTCAAAATTTTGTTCTTCGTAAAAAGACTCTCGGCAAACTACAACACCCAGACGCACAGTAAAACAAAAAAGTACCAAGATGAATAAAATACTTATACTAATATTTTCTCTCGCCTTATCTTACAACGTTGTAGCCTCCACTCCATCTGAACGGTCAAAAGTAAAAAAAGAGATAGAACGTTACATAGAAACCCTTAAAACAGACAGTGTCTTTTATCATACTAACTGGTCTGCGATGATAAAAAAAACCAAAACAGGAGAGGTCATTGCTCAGAAAGACCCACAGTTGTATTTGGCAGGAGCATCCATTACTAAACTGATAACCACCGGAGTGGCTCTTAATATTTTAGGAGGGGATTTTAAATACACCACACGTCTGGAATACTCTGGCGAGGTACAGGATTCCACCCTCAAAGGAACACTGTACATAGTGGGAGGAGCAGACCCTACACTCGGTTCGGACTATGATGAGTTTTCGTACATCACAGATAGTATGTTTTACCACTGGAAAAAAGCTCTAAAAGCAGCAGGAATAGCGCATATAGAGGGAAAAGTAGTGGGCGACGCTCGTTATTTTGCCGATGAGGTAAATGACTCATGGACATGGGATGATTTTGATACAGACTATGGAACATCGGTATCAGGTCTTTCTTTTTTTGAAAACAAAATGATTTTTTACCTATCACCAGCATCAAAAATAGGCGAAGCACCACGCGTGGACTCCACATATCCTTATGTACCATCCCTTAAAGTTATAAACAGAGCCTCTACCGTGGAAGGAAACAAAAACACGTTGTGGTTTAACGCATCACCACTGCACCCAGATGAGCATTTTCTAACGGGAACATTAGGAAAAAACAGAAAAGACGCCACTCGTGAGTTTACATCAAACCGTATGGCACCTTATTCTCTTCTGTATGCTTTTGTGAAATACATGGAACAAGGAACCGTGGATAACAATGTAGAATACAGCGTTTGGAACGCATACAGCACAGATATAGATACCACCAGTGAAAGACACCTTATTTATACGCATTACTCGCCTTCGCTAAAAGAAATAGCGTCAGTTACCAATAAATACAGCGACAATATGTACGCTGAAACCATTTTACGCACCGTAGGGAAAATTAAAGGCAAAGGCGATTCTACTGTTGAGGCATTAAAAATAGAAAAAGAATATCTGGAAAATATAGCATCGGGTGCATCATCACTCAGGCTTAATGGCGGTAGTGGACTCTCACGCACTACTTTTTTAAATGCGGACTATTACACCAAATATCTGTGCCAACTAACCTTTACCGATGCTTTTGATGACTTTTATGCTTCACTTGCCATACCGGGAGGTAATGGCACTTTCAAAAATGCTCTTAAAGACTGCCCAACTAAACAAAATCTACACGTAAAAAGTGGCACATTAAACAGTGTGCGCGCCTATGCAGGTTATGCTGGCAGTGGAGATGATATGATTTGCTTTATCATCATGGTAAACAGATACCACAGCGTAAAAGAGATAAATGAACGTCTTGCGCCATTGTTGGAACTAATGAGCAAATACTGATACAGATATTTGACATAAAACATTAAAAAACGTTGTAAAATGAGTAATTTTGCACTTTAATATAAAAAATATTGCCCATGTTATCTTTTTTTAAAGACTCAGAAGAAAAAATATACGTTGTAGGCTCACAAGACCTACTATCAAATGAATATGTAGAACGTCTGTCTTGGCTTTTTGGCGAGGCAAAAATACTGATAGAACCTACATTTTCGGGACATTTTGTAGGTCCACGAAAAGAAATGATAACCCCGTGGAGTACCAACGCCGTGGAAATATGCCAAAATATGGGTGTGGAAGGCATCTCGCGTATAGAGGTGTTTGTCCCAGAAGAAAAAGTAGCTGTTTTTGACCCTATGCTGTATCAAAAGTATGACGGGTTAGACCAGTTCCTTTTCACTACTTCCAGAAAAGCAGAAGATGTGGTGCATATAGAGGACATACGCTCATACAACGTCAAGGAAGGGCTCGCACTATCTGAGGACGAAATAGGATACTTGGAATGTTTGGCAAAGAAAATAGGGCGCCCACTTACAGACAGTGAAGTGTTCGGTTTTTCTCAGGTAAACTCTGAACACTGTCGCCATAAAATATTCGGTGGAGTATTTGTCATAGACGGTGTTAAAAAAGATACATCGCTATTCCAACTGATAAAAAACACATCAAAAGCTCAGCATGACCTTTTGGTTTCAGCATATAAAGACAATGTAGCGTTTATAGACGGACCAAAAATAGAGCAATTTGCACCTAAAAGAGGAGATGAGCCATCTGAATTTGCTGTCAAGGAAATAGACTCTGTCATCTCCATGAAAGCAGAAACACATAATTTTCCTACCACAGTAGAGCCATTTAACGGTGCAGCAACAGGCTCAGGCGGTGAAATCCGCGACCGTTTGGCAGGAGGAAAAGGCTCTTTGCCTATGGCAGGAACAGCTGTTTATATGACATCATACCCACGAAGCGAAAAAGGCAGAGTATGGGAACAAGACATCAAAGAACGCCCATGGCTGTACCAAACACCACTGGATATACTTATCAAAGCGTCCAACGGAGCGTCTGACTTTGGTAATAAATTTGGACAACCGCTTATCTGTGGTTCTGTACTCACATTTGAACATGAGGACGATGGACGCACATTGGGTTATGACAAAGTGATAATGTTAGCCGGAGGAGTAGGCTTCGCCAAAAAATGCGACGCTCTGAAAGGTGAACCTGAAAAAGGAGATAAAATAGTTGTTTTAGGTGGAGATAACTACCGCATAGGAATGGGCGGAGGAGCAGTATCATCGGTAGATACAGGACAGTACGCATCTACTGTGGAACTCAACGCTGTACAACGTTCCAACCCTGAAATGCAAAAACGTGCCGCCAATGCCATTCGTGCATTGGTAGAAGCATCTGAAAACCCAGTGGTATCTATCCATGACCACGGAGCGGGCGGACACCTTAATTGCCTTTCTGAATTGGTAGAAAACACCGGAGGAACCATACAATTAGACGCTCTGCCAGTGGGAGACCCTACTCTTTCTGCCAAAGAAATAGTTGGTAATGAAAGCCAAGAACGTATGGGATTGGTGGTAAAAGATAAAGACATACCACTGCTAAAAAACATAGCAGACCGCGAACGTAGTCCTATGTATGTGGTAGGTGAAGCCACAGGCGATATGCAGTTCCGCTTTCACAGTGAAAAAACAGGCGAAAACCCAATAGACCTCCAACTATCCGATATGTTCGGCTCTGCACCTAAGACCATAATGGAGGACAAGACAGTACAACGCACATATCAGGACGCACAGTATGACCAAAAAGATTTGGAAAAATACATCACTAACGTCTTGCAAATGGAGGCAGTAGCCTGCAAAGACTATTTGACCAATAAAGTAGACCGTTGCGTTAGTGGAAAAGTAGCACGTCAGCAGAATGTAGGACCGCTTCATTTGCCACTGTCTGATGTAGGAGTTATGGCTCTTGATTACCGTGGAGTGGAAGGTATAGCCACTTCATTGGGACATGCACCAGTGGAGGCTCTTATAGACCCTTGTGTAGGTAGTAGAACGTCTATTTCAGAATCTTTGACAAACATAGTCTTTGCGCCATTGACACACGGACTATCTGGTGTATCTCTGAGTGCCAACTGGATGTGGCCTTGCCGAAATGAAGGTGAGGATGCTCGCTTGTATAGTGCTGTGGAGGCCGTTTCTGATTTTGCTATAAAATTGGGTGTAAACGTTCCTACTGGTAAAGACTCACTTTCCATGACACAAAAATATCCTGACGGTACCAAAGTATTGGCACCGGGAACTGTTATCATCAGTGCGTGCGCTCAGGTAAGCGATGTTAAAAAAACAGTATCGCCATGTCTTTCCCGAGAAAAAGACCTTGATATTATCTATATAGACTTCTCTGGCGATGAATTCAAACTGGGAGGTAGTGCCTTTTTCCAAATGTTGGATAAAATAGGAAGTCAAGCACCTGATGTTACATCTGCCGATTATTTCAGAAAAGCATTTACAGCGGTGCAAAACCTTATATATGAAGGATATGTTACCGCAGGACACGACGTTTCGGCAGGGGGTCTTATAACCACTCTTTTGGAAATGTGTTTTCCTAATGTAAACCTTTCTGCGCAGATAGACCTTACCGCTCTTGGCTGTGAGGATACCGTCAAGATGCTATTTGCACAAAATGCAGCCGTTGTTTTGCAGGTGAAAAACGTAGATGCTGTATTGGAAAAACTTGCAGTGGAAGGCGTAAAAGCCTATAAGATAGGACAAGCTCACAAAGGCAAGGAATTTACACTTAAAAACGGAGAAAATGAATACTCTATGTGCGTTCCTACCCTTCGCGATGCGTGGTACAAAACATCTTATCTTATAGATATACATCAAAGTGGAGCTCAGAAGGCAGCTGAACGTTATGAAAACTATAAACAACAGCCTTTGAGTTATGTTTTTCCAGAGAGTTTTACTGGTAAAATGGCTCAGATGGGACTTGACCCACATCGTCGTATCCCTACTGGAATACGCGCAGCGGTGATACGTGAAAAAGGTTCTAACAGTGAACGTGAAATGGCTTATGCTATGTATTTGGCAGGTTTTGACGTGGTGGATGTTCACATGACAGACCTTATATCGGGACGAGCAGACCTTTCTGATGTTAATTTTATAGCAGCGGTTGGAGGTTTCTCTAACTCTGACGTATTGGGTTCTGCCAAAGGTTGGGCAGGCTCGTTCAAATACAATGAAAAAGCGCGCACAGCACTTCAAAACTATTTTGAACGTCCTGATACATTGTCTTTGGGCATTTGCAACGGATGCCAATTATTTATAGAATTGGGTCTTGTAACACCAGAACATGACGAAAAACCACGTATGCTTCACAATGA
>JAQUTH010000134.1 GCA_028709885.1 Flavobacteriales bacterium | reverse complement strand
TCCCCTTATAAATAAAAAACGCCTCTACATATTTCTGTGAGGCATTTTTGCTCTTTTTGTTTATTCACATTTTATTTTACTGCCCATACATTAAGGCTGTTTAATGTATATAAAATGTTACTTCTTTTTTCTTTTAGAAGGCTTTACTTCTTCCTCAGAGTCTGAATCGTCAATGTCTTCATCATCTTCATCTTCATCATCTTCGTCATCTTCGTCATCTTCATCTTCATCATCTTCATCTTCGTTGTTTAACTCTTCATCTTCTGTGTCATCTTCTTCCTCCTCCTCTGATGTTAATTCATCTGCTATTTCCTCAGGTTTTATTTTAGTAGATACATCAACCACAGAATCTACGTCAAAATTTTCTATTCCAACACTGAGATATTTTCCTATTTTTATCAAGTATATAGTATCAGGAGCCTCCACTTGGATGGCTTCAATGGTCTCGTTTTTTTGGTTTTTAAATACTATAATATCGTCTTCAAAATAACCTTCGGGGTATTTATCTTTTACAAGAGCCATAATCTCTGGTGTCATTTTTTTTGAATCGATGATAAGTCTTTTCATGTTTCTTCTTCGTTTCTTTTTTTTGTGTTAGAGGGTTTCTTATACTGCAAAAAGAGTTAATCTTTTCATCCCCTTTGAGGGCGCTAATATATAAATAGTGAAACAAATGTACATAATTATAATTGATTTTTTTTTAATCGTAACCCATTATAACATAGGCGTAAAAGGAATTATGAATGTTAATATTTTTGCCCCCTTCCAAAAACAACCACATTGGAGGAATAATGAAGAGCAAAACGCCGTAAATTAATTAAAGTTTCTGCGCAAAACAAAACACTATGAAAAAAATAATTCTTTATTTAATCACAATATTGTGCATTGGTTGTACAAAAGAAAACGTCTGCCCACCACTGCCTAAGGTGAAAGTAGAGATAGTTCTATACACTGTTTTTCCTGAGCAAAATCCACAAAATAAAGGTTTCATCATCTGTAAAGGTAAAAATGCAGGATATGGAGGGGTGGTGGTGGTAACAGCTTATCCTCCGGGGACTTACCGAGCTTTTGAACTCTCTGCCCCACATCTACCACGCGGAGTGAATACTATACTTACAGTAGATGAACAAGGATTAAAAGCCATATGTCCTGCCGACGGTGCAGAGTTTATGCTTTCCACAGGAATGCCTTTGGTATCCGGAACAACTACAAGCCCATGCGGATTGATAGAGTATTCAGCCGTAAGTATGCCTTCTGAGGGCATTATTTTGATAAAAAACTAAAACCAATTTCGTCTTCTTAACATCCAAAAACCACCTATTGAAATTAGTAACGATATGATAACAATGGTGGAAAATGCCCATGGTGAATTTTGCAAAGCATTTGGAACGTTCATTCCATAGAAACTGGCTATAAGAGTAGGTACCATAAGAACAATGGATACAGATGTTAGCTGTTTCATTATGTCATTCATGTTATTGGAAATGACTGAGGCGTACGCATCCATCATCCCTGAAAGAATGTTAGAGTATATGTTGGTAGACTCTTGTGCTTGTTTGAGCTCTATTTCCACATCCTCTAAAAGGTCTTCATCGTATGTTTCTCGTTCAGCTTTTATGTTTTTCAAGCGTTGGAGAAGCATAAAATTACCGTTTATGGAGGTTATGAAAAAGACGTAGCATTTTTCTATATGAATCAGGGCTTGAAGCTCTTGGTTTTTGACAGAACGTTCCAGCTTTTTCTCAGCTCTTTTGACCTGTATGTTTAGCTGTTTTAGGTATTTAAGATACCAAACGGATGAAGAGAGTAGCAGACGCAAAACGAGGTTGTAGCTGTTTGAAAAACCTCTGTTTTTTCTCTGGTTATATGTTATAAAATCACTCAGCATTTCATTTTGATGATAGCACAGAGTGACCAAAACGTCTCCTCGGAGGATAATACCCAGCGGAACGGTGGAAAAAGGAAGCCCATGATGTGCTGTGTCTCGCACAGGAATACGCATGATGATGATTTTCCAGTCATCTTCGTGTTCTATACGAGGACGTTCGTCTGGGTCTTCTATGTCGTTGAGAAATGATTGAGGAATTTGGAGGTCTTCGGTAAGATAGTTGAGGTCTTCCAATGTTGGGTTTTCAATGTTAATCCAGCAGTGTGGATGCCACTGTTCCAATACATTAAGCCCATTTTCTCCGCTTATAAATGTACGCATAGTGCAAATGCTTTTAAGTGTAAAGCCTGCATCTGTGCGTTGCTGACTTTACAGAAATTCGTTGTTTCGTTCCGGATGATAATCGTCCATTTTCTGTTTTCTGTGTTTTTGAGGATGCGGATATGCCACATCACTGTTAAGCAGTGCAAATGTACGCAAAAAATGCTCTGCTTATACCGTTATGGGTAAAAAATAGTTTTTTTTGTTTGTTATATGTGAAAAAATATTGTCCGCAGCAAAAAAAAAGGCGACCGAAGGTCGCCTTTTTTAGTTATTCAAAGTATCAGTATGCACGTTCTTTGCGCCCTTCTACATAGTTTATAAAGGAACGGTTTACCACGCGGTTACCACCTATGGTAGGGTAGTTGCCAGTGAAGTACCAGTCTCCCAAATGCTCAGGGCAAGCCTCGTGAAGTCCTTCAACGGTCTGGAAAATGACGCTCACGCGGGCTTTTGTGTCTGCCGAGGTGATAAGCTGAGCCACTTTGTCAGATATTTGTTGGTTTGTAAATGGTGCGTAAATCTTTTTGACGTGGTTTACCACTTCGCTGTCATCCAGTCCTTCCTGGGCTTTACATTCTTTGTAAACGTCAGAGATGATGTGTTCCAGTCCGTTTTCTTTTAGTAGTGCTATGGCTGCGCGGAACGCTATGAAATCATCCAGACGAGCCATGTCTATGCCGTAGCAGTCTGGGTAACGTATTTGTGGAGCACTGGAAAGAATGATGAGGTGTTTTGGGTTAAGACGGTCCATGATGCGCACTATGCTTTGTTTTAGCGTAGTACCGCGTACTATGGAGTCATCTATCAGCACCAAGTTATCGGTAGGGCGTACCACTCCGTATGTAACGTCATAAACGTGGGCTACCATGTCATCGCGTGAAGAGTCTTCGGTGATAAAGGTTCGGAGTTTAGCGTCTTTTATGGCTATTTTTTCACTGCGTATTCGGCAAGATAATATTTCATTTATTTGCTCTTCGGTAGGTGCTGAGCAGTCTTTTATAAGAGAAGATATTTGGCGTGCTTTGCGTTGGTTTAGGTATTCTTCAAGCCCTTCTATAAGCCCGAAAAAAGAACTTTCTGCGGTGTTTGGTATGTACGAAAGAACAGTGTTTTGTGTGTCGTAATCTGTTTTTTCCAAAAGCGCAGGGACGAGATTGATACCTAATTTTTTGCGTTCCCGATAGATGTCGGCGTCGCTGCCTCGGGAGAAATATATGCGTTCAAAAGAACATGCTTTTTTTTCCAATGGCTCCATGACTGGGAAAAGTCCGTGTTCGCCGTTTCTTTTTATGATGTAAGCGCTTCCTGGGGTTATTTCGTGAACGTCATCTATCTCAACGTTAAATGTTGTCTGTATGACAGGGCGTTCGCTGGCTACTACTACCACTTCGTCATCGGCATAATAAAAGGCTGGGCGTATTCCTGCTGGGTCGCGAAGGACAAAAGCATCTCCTTGTCCTACCATGCCTGCCATAGCAAAGCCTCCGTCAAAGCGTTTGGCGGCACGTACCAAGACGTTGTGTGTGTCCAGTTCTTCGGCTACGCGGTGAGCTATTTCTTCACCACGCATTCCTTCGGCTTTGTGTTTTGTTATTAGAATATCTACTTCTTCGTCCAAAAAGTGTCCTATACGTTCCATGACAGTTATAGTGTCTGCCTTAGCAATAGGATGGTGTCCCATTTCCACAAGACGTTGGTACAGAAAGTCCACGTTTGTCATGTTGAAGTTACCTGCCACTACAAGGTTTTTGGCGGCGGTGATGTTCTCACGCATGAAAGGGTGTACAGCGTCTATGGAGTTGCCTCCGTATGTGCCGTAGCGGACATGTCCTAAATATATGTTTGATGCAAATGGTACGTTTTCTTTCAGCCAAGCGGTGTCATGGGCCTTTTCGCTATTGTCAGACAGAAGTCTGTTTATCTCTCCGTTTACTTGTTTGAAGACATCCATTATCGGCTGAGCGTCTTTTGAACGCACTCGGTCTATATATGGGCGCCCTACCGGAGCGTTGAGTTTTACGCCTGCTATACCTGCTCCATCCTGTCCGCGGTTGTGCTGTTTTTCCATCAGCAGGTACATCTTGTTTAGTCCCCAAAATGCAGAACCATATTTCTCTTGATAATATGAAAGAGGGCGTAAAAGCCTTACCATAGCTATACCACATTCGTGTTTTATCTGGTCGCTCATATATTTGTGATGTGTCTTTTATTAAGGTGCAAAGGTACGTGTATGATGTGATATATCAAACTATTTTATTTCACTCAGAATGTTTACTCCCTCATATAGAGTGGCGTCTTTTTTTAGCTCCTCATGCCATGATTTTCTCTTGTTTGCCAGTACGGTGTCCGCTTTTACGGCTGGTAGTTCAAATTCAGGAGAAGAGAAATTAAGTGAAGAAGAGTATTTTTTCACTTGGTCAAAACGTTTGGCGTCTTCTTTGTATTTGAGGTCTTCAGCTGTAAATTCGTCCAGAGAAAGAGGTATTGTCTTGCTTTCTTTGCGGTCTTTGAGCCATACTATGTTCTCTTTTATAGATTTGAAATAAGACGATGTATCTACTCTTTCTTTAGCGTGTTTTATAACAGAGGAAAAGTCATTTTTTACTATTGAATAGTCAGCCTGAGGTATAGAATCCCATGCCATAGCGTATTTTTCGGAGGCCTCATCTATGTCCAAAACAGACATCATATCAGGTATTT
>JAQUTH010000133.1 GCA_028709885.1 Flavobacteriales bacterium | reverse complement strand
GGAATTGTTCTACTGTAACTATCTGTGTGGCTGCGTTTTTGAAACGGTTATACACTACCTGCACGCTATCGTATTTACCTTCTGCGTATGCATCCATAATGCCTTGTGCTACGGCGCTGACGGTGGCAAAAGAGATGTTGTCATACAGAGAACTTTCGTCCTGCGTTACTGGGTGTATTTTATTTAGGAGGTCGCGTCCTTTTGTTCCTATGGTCAGTATGTCCACCGATACGTCCTGTGGCATGGCGGCTATTATCTCTTTGGTGCGTTTTGTTATGTTGGAATTGAACGCTCCGCAAAGTCCTTTATTTGATGTTACAACCACCAAAAGCACTTTTTTAACATCTCTTACCACGGTATATGGGCTTTCTACTCCTTCTTCACCATTTAATGATGAGGATACCTGTGCGAGTATTTCGGTAAGGTTATCGGAATATGGGCGCATATTGGTTATTGCGTCCGATGCTTTTTTGAATTTTGATGCCGAAACCATTTTCATGGCTTGGGTTATCTTCATGTTAGCTCCTACGGATGCTATGCGGTTGCGTATTTCTTTTAAATTTGCCATAATGTAAAACGCTTATTTGCAGTATTTTATAAGTAGTTTTAGTTGTTACAATTCATAATTGTAAATATACACATTTTCAAAGTCTTCTCCTGCATTGCGGGCATATATTTTTCCACGTTGCGAATCAACTATAACGGTAGATGCCTCTGGGTGATTCAAGACAAACTCTTTCACCGGTGTCATATCCCATGTATATGCCACAACAGATAGTTTTACAGGTTTTTCCACTTCTTTTTCCTCACCGTCCACTACTTCTGTTTCCTTTTTTATGTCGGTGATAGATACGAAGACATAATCATCGGTAGCACCTACTATGTTTTTATTCTGGGTCTGCTCTTTTATTTTACCTTCCCAGTCTATACCAGAAAGCTGTTCAAAAGTAGGTCCTTCTCCTATGATTTTGCTTTGAGAAAGATGTCCATCCTCACCTACTGTAAGGTATTGCGCTACGTCAATAGTCGGATAATACAATAGCATTTTTTTGCCTCGGGTAGCTATCACAGGGTTGTTATAAATTACGATGCTGATGCTGGCTATGTTTCCTTTGGCATCTGTATTTATTTGTGTTTTTTTCATACTGTATATAAAAAGAGAATCTACCACGCGCATACTGTCTTTGAGGTCATAGCAAAATAAGTACTCAGGAGAAATGTCTGTTATGTTAGACATAGACATATTGCTACGCATTTGTTTCATTATATAATGGTCTGAGAATATCACATCGCCATTCATGCTTATAGAAACGCCACCTTTTGATTTGGATTTTGTCAATGTGGTATCTACTTTTAGCTCAGATGCGGAAATGGATAATTTTCTTGTTGAAGATTTTACAAGGTCTGATATCCACACAGATGAATCGTTGGACTGACATAACGACACATAACTACCTACGTCTTCTGGTCCTTCACCACGAGAAAAAGATGTGTCCACAAATATCCACTCTGGTAGTCGGTAGCGGAAAACTGCTTTTTTGGTCTCCGAGGAAATGATTAACATTTCGTCTCCCATTACACACCATTCAGACGGTTTTAGTATTTCTTCTACCACTACGCTGTCGGCTATAAGGTCTGCCGTTTCCACGCCCATGGAGTTATAAGCTTTTTCTCCCGATGCGCAAGCAGCAAAAAATGCCACTGTCATTACTGATACAATGGCTATCAGTGTTTTTTTCATTTTTATTATAATATTTAATTATTCCATACTAAAATCATATACATACACTTGCTCAAAATCATTCTTAGTATCCCAAGCATAAAATTTAGAATGTGCCACGTCCAGATACACTTCACAAGCATCCGTTTTATTGAGTACAAACTCTTTAACTGGCTCCATATCCCAAGTGTACACTTCTACGGATGTCTTTGTAACTTTTATAGACTTTCCTTCTTCATCTTGGATGCGGTCAAAAGCCACTCTAAGCATATAGATGTATTTGTCATCACTACCCAAAGCATTGGCATAAGAATTTGCCTTAGATGAAAACTGTTCCATATCCATATTTTTCACCTCTTGGTAAGTATAATCCTGTCCAAACACTTTTTCCAGAGTAAATGTTCCGTCCTTGGCTATACTATACTTATAAGACGCACCTAACACACTGTAATACAACATCATTCGCCCTCCGTAAATATTCACTGTTGGCACATTTGTGGTAGTGGCACTCCAACCTCCTTTCACCTCTTTTATCTGCGATACAGAGAGTGTCAAAAGAGAGTCCTTTACCCTAAGACTATCACTAAGGTCATAAGAGTACATATAAGTCTCACCTGTTGTGCGGTTTAGGTTTCTCTCTATCAAGTACCTATTATTTACCACCTTACCATACCAAGCGTAGATAGGGGTTATCACATCTTTGTCTGTTATTTTCTTAGTCATCGTTACATCCTCAGGAGAAAGATGCAACAATCTCAGTTCGTATTTGTTTTGGTCAAACACCCACACATCCTCACTTATAGTATTGGATTTAAGAGCAATAGGATATATCATATCCTCAGGACCTTCGCCTTTTGAAAAAGTTGTATCCATAAACGTCCAGTCTGGTATGCTGTACCGATATATCACCTTGCTGGTCTTTGGCGAACACACCACTGCGTAAAACTCGGTCAGCTCCACAGATGTAGGGTTCAGCATCTCATTTATGGCTATACTGTCTGCCGAGAGCATCTCTGATGAAGGAAAATATTCATCTTTTTTCTCTAATGAGCAAGAAGCAAAGAATATTGTCTCAAAAACTATAATGAATAAAAATAACCTTTTCATAAAATTGTGGTGTTATATTAAACAAAAACAGGGAGAGTTGACATAATATCATCCTCCCCCCGCTATAAAGTAAATTATGTATAATAAAAATTATTCCATATCGTCAGATACCTGAGCAGCCACTTTTTTCAGTACTTCCTCTATCTGAGGAGTCATCTGTCCCTTGCCAAGCTCAACCATAGTATCTTTATGAGCTGTGTTTAGTTCGGTAAGGTATTTTTCTTCCCATTGGCGTACTTTCTGAACAGGCACGCTACGCAAAAGGTTCTGAGTACCAGCATATATCACTGCTATCTCTTCATCCACACGAAGTGGAGAATTTTTACCTTGTTTTAGCAGTTCAACGTTTCTACGTCCTTTATCTATCACGTTCTGAGTAGCAGGGTCAAGGTCGCTACCAAATTTGGCAAATGCCTCCAAGTCTCTGTACTCAGCTTGGTCTGTACGAAGTGGACCTGCTATCTTTTTCATAGCCTTCACCTGAGCGTTACCACCTACACGGGATACCGAAATACCCGCATTTATGGCAGGGCGTACTCCACTATTGAACAGTTCACTTTCCAAGAATATCTGACCATCAGTAATGGATATAACATTGGTAGGTATATATGCCGAAACATCCCCCGCCTGAGTCTCAATAATAGGAAGTGCTGTAAGAGAACCTCCACCCTTTACTTTATCTTTAATAGAAGCAGGAAGGTCATTCATCTGAGCGGCAACGTTATCATCTTTTACTATCTTGGCAGCACGCTCCAAAAGACGAGAGTGTAGGTAAAAAATATCACCCGGATAAGCCTCACGTCCCGGTGGACGGCGCAAAAGCAAAGACACCTCACGGTAAGCCACTGCCTGCTTAGACAGGTCATCATACACTATGAGGGCACTTCTACCGCTATCACGGAAAAACTCACCTATGGCAGCACCAGCCATAGGAGCCAGATATTGCATGGCAGGAGAATCCGAAGAGTTAGCTGCCACTATTATAGTGTAAGGCATTGCGCCTGCATCTTCCAACGTTTTATACAACTGTGCCACAGTAGATGCTTTTTGTCCTACTGCCACATATATACAGTACACTGGATTGCCTGCATCATAATATTGTTTCTGGTTTATGATGGTATCCACAGCGATGGTAGATTTACCTGTTTGACGGTCGCCTATGATTAGCTCACGTTGTCCACGTCCTATTGGAATCATGGAGTCAATAGCCTTGATACCTGTCTGCATAGGTTCATTCACTGGCTGACGGAAGATAACGCCCGGCGCTTTGCGCTCTATCGGCATTTCAAAGGTCTCTCCTGTGATGTCTCCTTTACCGTCTATTGGGTAACCAAGAGTGTTGATAACGCGTCCTAACATACCTTCACCTACCATGATAGATGATACACGTCCTGTGCGGTATGCTTTGGAACCCTCTACTATGTCTCCGTAAGGACCCATGAACACTACGCCTATGCTTGATTCGTCAAGGTTAAGAGCAATAGCCTCCGTGCCGTTTTCAAAACGGATGATTTCTCCCAAACGCGCTTCGCTAAGTCCGTAGAGCTGGGCTATACCGTCTCCTACTACCAGTACGGTGCCTACCTCTTGGGCTTTGGCTTGTCCGCCAACAGCGGAAAGCTCGTCTTTGAGTATTGCAGATACTTCTGCCGGATTTATACTTGCCATATCTTTTGATGTATATTGCTTTTTATTATATAGTTCTGAGAATGATTATTGGAATTTCTTTTTTATTTCGTCCAGACGACCTGCCACAGTGCCGTCCCAAACGCGGTCTGCTACTGTTATTTTCATACCGCCCAAAAGAGCAGGGTCTACCTCGGTGTGTAGAATGACGGTAGATGCGCCTGTGAGTGATTTCATTTTTTGCTCTACCTCTTTTTCCTGAGACGGTGAAAGAGCTACCGCAGATGCAACACTGACATGACACACATTTTTTAACTGGTCATTAAGGACTTGTATCTGGGCGAGAATATCCATAAGATACTCTGCTCTACCCTTATTTATAACCAAAGATACCAAGTCAGCTATTGCTTTTTTGCCTTCCACAGCAGAACTAAGAGCCGCTATTTTGTCTTCACGTGAT
>JAQUTH010000014.1 GCA_028709885.1 Flavobacteriales bacterium | reverse complement strand
TAACAACGACGTTGAGTGCGCCACGACGTTCATATGAGTCCTTAAATTCTGGTAGAGTAAATGCTCTCACTTTTTCCAACGGGTATTTTGACATAAGTCCTATGCCGTATTGTCCGTCAGAGTATGGCATCAGAGCTTCGTATGCTGAGTACATACCTGTTTTTTCTGCCAAGTCTCCCACAAAATCACTATGGCGAGGCAGGCGTTTGGTCATATAGTCCAGCTCTTGGAAAGCTACGAAGTCTGGGTTGTATTTTTTGATAAAATCTACATAGGTATCCATATCGGCACGTTTGCCTGTTTGGATGTTATAGCACAGTACTGTTACACGAATTGGTTTTTTAGCCCATGAAGAAAAAGGCATTGCCATTATTATAGCTAATGCAAGAAGGAAAGTTTTTTTCATTTTATTATGATATAAATATTGTATGATAGTTTCAAAAGTATAAAATATATGCTTTTGTAGCGTTATTTTTCTGGTGTTTTTTTAGCCTTTTTTTTACCCATAACATTGCCTATGAAATATCCTATCCCAAACGGAATACTAAAAAGCACCACTGTAAAAAGAATAACCCATAGCAAGACTTTACCTATCATTGACGGTATGGCATCTAAGGCGGTGTTTACAGCATGAGAGGCGGTAGAATCTGCTTGTGCCATTATGGATACGCGCTGGCTGTCTATGAATGTTTGGAGTTCACGACGCTGGTTATCTATGTCTACAAAGGCATTATCTACCGAACGGTTCATTGTTTCTATTATTTCGGTAACGTTTTTGTTAAGGTCATTTGTTATGGAGGCTAAAAGTTCAGGAGAGTTTTCCAGTGTGCGGCTTATGCGGTTAAAGTCTGAAAGAAGACTGTCAAGTCTGCTGTTTATTTCTGCTTTGGTGCTGTCTCGGCTCATTTCTGTCAAGAAAAAGTCCTTGCTCCATGCTATGTTGTAACCCCACTGAGTGGACATACCATTTACCTTGCTGTCAAGGTTTTCTATCGTCTGAGCTATGGAGCCAGTGGTGGTTATGTAGGTAGAGTCTGGCACATCTATATAACGCAACCACGGCAGGTAAAGGTCTATATTGACATCTTTGTTGTAGTCCATTTTGAATGTCTGGACAAAAGACTCCATTTTCATGTATCTATCCACCGAGAGATAGTTTTTTGCTATCGTCTTTATGTTTTTAAGGTTAGTCTGGGTACTTGATTTTACCAGTGGAGTGTATTCTTTGAAGTATTCGTTACCGTATTTACTTATGTAATTGTCAAGATTATAGCACAGAAACCAAGTGTTCAAAATGGCTATTTCAGGCATTGAATTATACGCTGCATCGGCGCAGAGAGATGTAGCGTTTATTTTCCACTTGATGGCTATGAGCTTCATCTGAGGGTCATCACTCACGGATATTATGCTGTCCGATGTGGCTATGATATTAGCGCAATAGTCGTTGTAAAAAGAGCGTATGGTAGCGCGCGCATTGATGTCTTTCTGTGGCAGTGGTGTGTCTCCTGTTTCTAATTTTAAAAGTGAGCATCCTTGCGCTATAAAGAGCAAAATGAGTAGTAGTGGTATTTGTCTTTTCATTTCTTTTGGGTGGAAAACGTAGAAACAAATGTAAATATTTTTTCTTATAACCACCGCCTTTTAGTATTTGTTTTTGATTTTTCATCACAAATGAGAGATATTTGTTTATATCTTTGCCTATGTTAAAAACAACTATATTTTTCAATACTAAAAAAAAGATACGATGAAAAGAAATTTATTTTTTCTCTTGGCCTTAGCACTGCCACTTATGGCATTTTCACAGGCAAAAAAAGCATTCAGCATAGTTACTTGTCCAGCGCAGGATGCCTCCAAAGGTATGAATGTAAGTTGGGGAGCCGATACCCTGAGCCGAGAAAACTATTTGATATACACCACCGTTAAAGACGCAGACTGGAAAAAAGCTGTCAAGGTAGCCGCCGATACACGTCTTTGTCTGACGTATGACACTATTTATTCTAAAAATGAAAAGAATGAAAATGTGTATGAAAATGTGCGTTTTACCAAATGCGACGTCGCTCTTTCGGGACTAAAACCAAATACACAGTACAAATATCGCATAGGCGAGGCAGGGGAAGAACATTTTTTCAAAACAGCAGGCAGTAAAAATTGGAGTGCGTGCATTATATCCGATTTTCACTCTTATACCCCTCTTGGAAAACGCCTTACTAACGCTATGGCAATGATAGATAAGGTCAAAGAGTACGACCCGTCAATGGACTGGATACTTCATCTGGGGGATATCACAGCGTGGGGAGGTAGTTATTCATTTTGGGAAAAAATGTACCAAGAACCATATTTCAAAGAATATATGTGGGCAGGTGTAAACGGCAACCACGACAACATGACACGCAAATATCGTTTGTCCAATGAGTTTTTCCGCGATGCTGCTTTTTATCCTCGCAATGGCTACCAAGGTGAAGAAGGCGTATGCTACTATTTCACGTATAAAAACGCTCTTTTCATCATGCTTAACAACGAGCATATGCACTCAGATGAGACTCTTTCTGCCGCACAAGAGTGGGTGCGCAGTGTGGTAAAAGCCAACAAAGCTAAATACGTCATAGTGTGCGAACATTACCAGTGGTTCTATGGAAATGACGGCAAAACATCACAGTACGGACGTTGGAGTAAGGTGTTTGACGAATTAGGTGTTGATCTTGCCCTTTCTGGCAACAACCACATATACGCGCGCACTAACGCTATTTATGCCGATGCTCAGACTGATGGAACCAAAGGCACGGTGTACATTCAGACTCCTTCATCAGATGGAGAACGCGGTGTTACTATTACAGATTCTTTGAAATACAATACCGATAAGATAAAATTCCGTTGGAGTGAGGGAGGCAACACCATAGGTGCCATGAGTATGCAGGTAACTGAAAAGGAAATGGTCTTGACTCTTTTTGACCGCAATGGTAAAAAGATAGATACTGCTACTGTTTTGGCTAAAAAGAAATAATTAGTCATTTGAAACAAAAAAGCGCGCCATTTATGGCGCGCTTTTTTGTTTAGTTATTTCCACTGCGATACTTTTTTCAAATCCCCTAAATAATTAGGCGATATGTGTAACTGTCCTGCATAATAAGCTATGCTGGGCACAACCAACATTTAAGCCTTGTATGAATATTTAGAAATAACGTTTTTATTGTTTTTTATTCTATTCCCAAAATGTCTTTTGCCAATGTTATAGCTTTTGGGTCTCCGGTGTATTTGCCTTCGCTATCAGAAAGTTTGACAGTATGAGTCCAAACTGTGCCTTCGGTAAAGACATCACTCATTTTTATCACCATGTTAAGAGCTTCTAAGCCAACATCGTTGGTAAAGTTAGTTCCTATACCAAATGACATACCTATTTTTCCACGGCAGTAGTTAGCTATTTTAGCTACCACGTCAGGGGTAAGAGCATCTGAAAAAATGATAGTCTTGGACCGTGGGTCTATGTTATAATGACGGTAATGTTCTATTATCTTGTCTGTAAAAGCTATTGGGTCTCCGCTGTCATGGCGCACCCCGTCAAAAAGTTTTGCAAATTTTTTGTCAAACGAATGTATGAAAACGTCCGTAGTGAAAGTATCCGAAAGTGCTATGCCAAGGTCTCCACGGTAAACATTTACCCAGTTGTCCAGACCCATGCGGTTAGCCATGCGGTAGCCGTAATATGCAGCGTGGAACATAAACCATTCGTGTGCGTGTGTGCCGATAGGAATGACGTTATAGTCCATGGCAAGGCGTACATTGGAAGTACCGATGTAGTTTTTACCTCCGCAACGTTGGAGTTCTTCTACCACCATTTCCTGCACGCGGTATGAGTGACGGCGACGTGAACCAAATTCGGCTATCTTAATGTCCAAATCTTTATAAGCCTCCATTTTAGCGCGAGTGATGGCTTTTACTTGCTGGTCATCCACTCTTTTTTGCCCGGTCATTATGTAGTAAAGCTCTGAAATGACGGACATTAGCGGTACTTCCCACAGTATAGTCCTGTACCAATAGCCTTCTATCATCACGCTGAGGTCTCCTCCGTTTTGTTCTATATGAACTTCCGAGCTGTCAAAGTGATAACCGCTGAGAAAATCCATGTAAACGGGGTCAAGATATGGGCATTTTCTGGAAAAATATGATTTTTCTTCTTCGGTAAGACTGAGATTTTCCATCATTTTGACCTCTTGTCTTAGTGCCTGAGCAAAACCTTCGGGAAAGACATGACCACCTCTGTTTACAAAACGATAACGCACCATAGCTTTTGGAAATAGCTTTGTAACAGCATTTTGCATGGTGAATTTGTAAAAATCGTTATCCAGTAAGGAGTTGATTATTTGCGGATATGTATTCATGTTTTTTACTTTATGTATGGAAAGGCTAAATTAAAAAAACATATTCAAACAGCCATACAAAAATTAAAATATCATACTTTGCCAAGACAAAAAGGGTAATTTAATGATGAAAGATAAAAAAAATATGTACATTTGGATACTTTTTATACTAAATAAAACTCAATATGGAACAAAATACAGATACTCCGCTAAAAAAGACAGCCCTTAACTCATTACATTATTCATTAGGAGCAAAAATGGTACCATTTGCTGGTTGGGATATGCCAGTACAGTACATTGGCGTGAATGCCGAACACGAAATAGTACGCCAAGGAGTGGGCGTTTTTGACTGCTCCCACATGGGCGAATTTTACGTCAGTGGCGAAGGAGCATTACCACTTATCCAAAAAGTAACATCCAATGACGCATCTAAACTATTTGACGGAAAAATACAATATTCATGCCTACCAAACGGCAAAGGAGGTATAGTGGACGATTTACTCGTTTATAAAATAAAAGAAGGAAGTTATCTATTGGTAGTCAATGCTTCTAATATAGACAAAGACTGGGCTTGGATAACATCTCAAAATGACACAGGTGCAGTGCTGGAAAACCACAGCGACAACATCTCTCTTTTGGCAGTGCAAGGACCAAAAGCTACCGCCGCATTGCAAAGTCTGACAGACATACAACTGGGAGAAATGCCATACTACACATTTAAGATAGGGCGTTTTGCAGGGTATGACAACATCATAGTATCAGCCACAGGATACACAGGAGCAGGAGGTTACGAGGTGTATTTCCCCAACGAAATAGCGGAAGATATGTGGAAAAAAATATTTGATGCAGGAAAACAATACGGCATATCACCCATAGGACTGGGAGCGCGTGATACCCTGCGTCTGGAAAAAGGTTTTTGCCTATATGGAAATGACATAGACGACACCACATCGCCAATAGAAGCAGGACTTGGCTGGATAACTAAATTTACAAAGGAATTTACAGACTGCGCCCTTTTGAAAAAACAGAAAGAAGAAGGAGTGAGCAGAAAACTGGTAGGACTTGTGCTGGTAGATAAAGGAATAGCGCGCCACGGATACCATATAACCGATGAAAATGGCAACGAAGAAGGCTACGTAACATCAGGAACAATGTCTCCTACGCTTAAAAAAGCCATAGCTATGGCGTATGTGCCAGTCGAAAAATCGGAGGTGGGAAGCATAGTTTATGTTAAAGTGAGAGACAAACTGCTCAAATGCGAGGTGGTAAAAATGCCTTTTTTGTAATTTGTTAATACATTTAAGTAAAAAATATCAAAACTAATGCTTATTTGGGTAAATAAGTGTAATAATGATATGTTTTCTTGCATTTTATTATAAATACTTTATAAATTTGAACTCTTAAATACACATAATAATTAATTCATAGAAAAATGAAAATAGAAGTAGAAAAATGTGCCAAAACTAAAATAGGAGATATAGATTTTGGATCTGCAATGCCGTTTGGTAAGTATATGAGCGACCACATGTTTATCCTCAAATGGGAAAACGGTCAGTGGGGAACACCTAAAATAGAACCCTATCACGCACTGAGCATAGAACCTTCAAGCAAGGTATTCCACTACGGACAGGCTATTTTTGAAGGAATGAAAGCCTTTCGCGATGCTAATGACAAGATTTTCCTTTTCCGCCCAAAAGACAATATAGCTCGTTTTAATAAATCGGCAGTGAGAATGAATATGCCAGAAGTACCAGAAGATTTGTTTTACGATGCTGTAAAACAACTCGTTGCTCTGGATAAAGCGTGGGTGCCAAGGGGCGAAGGACGTTCATATTACATCCGTCCTTTTATGATAGGATGTGAACCTGCTCTGAATGCTGTCCCAAGTGCCGAATATTTGTTTATGATAATAGGAGGTCCAGTAGATGCTATTTTCCATGGTGATGTTACCGTTAAAATAGCAGACCATTTTTCACGTGCAGCTAACGGGGGTACTGGTTTTGCCAAATGTTCAGGTAACTACGGCGGACAGTTCTACCCATCTACATTGGCAAAGAAAGAAGGTTTCCAGTCTGTGATATGGACAGATGATGCCACACACACACATTTGGAAGAGGCAGGACAGATGAACTTCATGATTCGCATAGGCGATACACTGCATACAGCTCCTGTGTCAGACCGTATCTTAGATGGAATAACACGTAAGAGCATACTCCAATTAGCAAAAGATATGGGTATCAAAACCGACATAAGCCCTATATTGGTAGATGACGTGGTGGAAGCAGGTAAAAAAGGTGAGATAAAAGAGGCATTTGGTTGCGGAACAGCAGCTGTGATAAGTCCAATATCTGCTCTTGGTTACAAAGAACACTACATGAAACTTCCTAAACTACAATCCGAAGAAACATTTGCAGAGCGCATCCGCCAACGTATATTTGATATTCAGTACAATCGTACCGCTGACCCTTATGGATGGCGCGACGAAGTGCTTTAATATAGTTTTTTTGTTTATAAGTTTTGATAAAAAAAGCCGTTGCATTCGCAACGGCTTTTTTTGTGTGTATGGAAAGATTAGTATGCTTTGGCAAATACTACGCGACGTTTGCTTGGTTTGCCGGTGAGCATATCCACTCCGTCTTCTTCCACAGAATCCAACGGTATGCAACGTATGGTAGCTTTTGTAAGCTCTTTTATCTTTTCTTCGGTTTCGGTAGTGCCGTCCCAAGGAGCAAGAGCAAAACCGCATTTTACGTTTATGACATCAAGGAACTCTTCCCAAGTGTTTACCTTGTAAGTGCGCTCGGTGCGCAGTGCCAATGCTTTGTTGTAAAGGTTCTTTTGTATGTCATTCAAAAGGTTTTTCACGCTTTCTACTATGTTTTCCATAGGCATAAATTCCTTTGTCATGGTATCGCGGCGAGCTACTTCGTATTGGTCTTTTTCCAAATCTTTTGGTCCTAAAACCAAACGTACAGGAACACCTTTGAGTTCGTATTCGTGGAATTTCCAACCTGGTTTTTGGCTGTCATCATCGTCTATTTTGACTGATATGCCTTCTGCGCGAAGGGCAGCTGCTGTTTCGCTCATCTTTTTGCAAAGGATGTCGTACTGCTCTTTGTTTTTGTAGATAGGCACCATAACCACCTCAATAGGGGCAAGGGCAGGAGGAAGAACCAGACCGTTGTCATCGCTGTGAGTCATGATGAGCGCACCCATAAGACGAGTAGAAACGCCCCATGAAGTAGCCCAAACGTAGCTCATGTTGTTATCTTTGTCGGCGTATTTTACGTCAAAAGCCTTAGCGAAGTTTTGTCCCAAAAAGTGGGAAGTGCCTGCTTGGAGAGCTTTTCCGTCCTGCATCATAGCTTCTATGCAGTATGTGTCTTCTGCTCCGGCAAAGCGTTCGTTTTCTGTTTTGTGTCCTTTTATAACTGGTACAGCCATGATGTTTTCTGCAAATTCGGCATATACGTCAAGCATTTTTTGCGCCTCGGCTATGGCTTCTTCGCGGGTGGCATGTGCTGTGTGTCCTTCTTGCCATAAAAACTCTGCGGTGCGAAGGAATAGTCTGGTACGCATTTCCCAGCGTACCACGTTAGCCCATTGGTTTACAAGGATAGGTAGGTCTCTGTATGACTGTATCCAACGGCGGTATGTGTCCCAAATGATGGTTTCACTTGTTGGGCGTACTATGAGTTCTTCTTCCAATTTTGCATCTGGGTCAACTACTATGCCAGAACCATCCTCAGCGTTTTTAAGGCGATAGTGTGTTACCACGGCACATTCTTTGGCAAAACCATCCACGTGGTGTGCTTCTTTGGAAAAATAAGATTTTGGGATGAAAATAGGAAAATAGGCATTTTGGTGTCCTGTTTCCTTAAAACGTGCGTCCAGATAATCGCGCATTTTTTCCCATATTGCATATCCGTATGGTTTGATGACCATGCAACCACGTACTCCTGATTGTTCGGCTAAGTCCGCACGGACTACCAATTCGTTATACCAGCGTGAATAATCCTCAGCGCGGGTAGTCAGTTTTTCACTCATTTTTTATATAATATAATTTTTATCGTTTTTTAACAAAATAGCTCAAAAATGTTAAGCGCTGTATATTAGTGTGTTACAAGCGAAAATCCATTAAAAAGCTCGTTAAAATGTGTTATGACAATTTTTTAATGTTTTCAATAAGAAAAAAAGCATACATTTGATATGCGAATGCAAATGTACTTAATTATGAACAAAAAAGACAAGCAAATTATGAGAAGCTTTATGCGAAATTTTAAAATTGCAGGAGTTACTGCGGTTTTAAGCCTGTTTGTCCAAGGCTGTTACACTTATGTTCCGAGTATGAGCCGGGAGGCAGATGGCGTGTATTACAGTCCTAAAAAAGATGCAGAACGTACTGAGTACCTTAAAAACCAGTATAACAATGCGTACCAAGACAATTCTTCTGACACATATGATTCAGCAGAACAAACCGAATACTATTATGAACCATCATCCCAACTGGAACAAGCGTATTGGAGTACCATGCCGTCTTCATACGCAGGAGGTGATGTCAAAATAGTGAATAACTATTATAACGGCTCATATGCCGCATCGGTGGTGCCAAAGATAAACATATCTTTGGGTTACGGATGGAATAGTTTTTCTTCTGGCTGGTCAATAGGTTTTTCTTGGGGGACACCTTATTATGGATACTATGACCCATGGGGTTGGAACGACCCATGGTACAGTTCATGGTACGGACCGTGGGGCTCACCATATTACGGATATTATGACCCGTGGTATAGCCCATATTATAACCCGTACAATCCATGGAGAAATCCTTATTACCCATATTGGAGAGACCCATGGTATGGACCCCACAACGGACATTATGACCCTTGGTACGGACCTCACCACGGAGGACATGGCAGTAACAGACCTATCGTAGTGCCACCAAGACGTTATTCAGACTCTACATCACCCAGCGACAATCGTCGTCCTTTGGGCAGTGATGATAATTCTAACAAACGTCCTGACGAAACTCGCAATCCTTCTTCTGGAAATAACAACGGAGGAAATTCAGAGTACCGTCCATCAGCAGGAGGAGTTACCGTTAGCAGTGAAGGATACTATCGTAGAGTTCCAGGCAATGTTTCTGGAAATCAAAATGGCAATAAGTTGAACACAAACCTCAACAATGGTTCATCTTCCAATTCTGGAAATAACAACAGCACCGGGACAAGCACATCTACTGGAAATTACCGTCCTGGTTCTCAAAGTGGGACCACAGGTACACCAACACGTGTAAACGGTACTACTTCTGGTAATGGTACACGTTCTGAATACCAAAACATAAGAGGTACTCAGAGTAGTTCATCATCTCAATATTACCGTCCAAACGGCGTGAGAACAAATAGTAGCAGCACCCGCAGTTACTCGCCAAGCAACAGCAGCAGCACCCGCAGTTACTCGCCAAGCAACAGCAGTAGCAGTACACGCAGTTACTCGCCAAGCAACAGCAGTAGCAGTACACGCTCTACCAGAACTTACTCAGCACCTTCATCATCCAGTAGAAGTAGCAGTTCGTCTTCTTCTACACGAAGTGAAAGTTCTTCATATAGAAGTAGCAGTTCGTCTTCTTCGTCCTCATCATCATCTTCGTACAGAAGTGGAGGTACAGCGTCTTCATCTTCATCGGGAGGAGGAGCGCCACGCAGATAGTATTGTTTAATAAATGAATAACAGAAAATGAGAAATACAGGAAAAATAATAGTAAGTGTAGCCTTGGTTGTGGCATCATTCAGTGGTGCATACGGACAGAGTATGAATGATATCTACAATTTTCAAGATAGAAGCATACAGTACGGTACACCGCGTTTCATGGGCATGGGAGGTGCTTTTGGAGCGTTGGGTGGAGAGATAAGCGCATCCTACATAAACCCTGCCAGCGGAGCAGTAGCTGTAAAAAACGAAATCAGTGCCACATTGGGAGTGGAATGGAACGCCAATAATTCCAATTATTATGGCTCATCCACTAAAAGCACATCAGATGTAAAATTCTCTCCTTTTCAGGCAGGAGTCAATTTTGTGCTGATTACCCGAGATGATTTGACATCGTTCAATAGTTTTAGCTTTGGTATCAATTACAGCAGAAAATGTAATTTCAATAACGAAGTAAAATGGAGTGGCGTAAATAACACCATAACAGACTGGGTAGAAGGTACTCCAATAGGTTCGTCTGTGGTAGAGTATTTGTACCGCAACGCAGTGGACGGAGTGAACAATACCGTTACCGGGCTTGCAGAAGATTTGGGTGTCTTGGGCGTTTACAAAACGCAGGAGGGACAATATTTCTATATGCCAGAGGCTGAATATAATAACATCTCTCAGGCTGCATCTCTTCTTACATCTGGAAGTAGCAACGTAACTACTTTTTCAGCTGGTATGAACATAAATAACAACATATACGTCGGTATAGGTTTTGACTTTATATCCATAAACCTTAGTAACAACAATCTCTATTTGGATGAATGGGGATTTACCAAAAACACTGGATTATCTCATGACGGATTGTCAAACTTGTATTTTGACCGCTACACATCGCAAAGTGGATGGGGTTCCAGCTTTACCGTTGGTATCATAGGACGCGTAACAGATGAATTTCGTCTCGGTTTTTCATGGAAAACAGCAGCCAGAATATACATAGATGAGAATTATAGCTACCTTATGGGAGCTAAGTTCTTTGATGGAACATTTAACGAAGGCTCTGAAAATCCTACTTTTGACTATCCAAACAGATATAGTTTCAAAAGCCCGAGTGAATGGACATTTAGCGCAGCTTATGTCTTTGGGCAGCATGGTATATTGAGTGTGGACTATATGTTGAAGGATTTTTCTCAAATGAGATTTAAGGATGACGGTTTTTCTGCTGAAAATGAGATAATCAAAAACCAGATGCAGATATGCCACACTGTACGTGTAGGTGGTGAACTTCGTTTTTATCCAGTGAGCATACGGGCAGGTTTTAACTACATATCTTCGCCATATAAAAACGTAACAGTAAACCGAGTATCTCAAAACGTAGCCGGACAATACGATAGCGTATCTCTGCCTCAGGGTACAGGAGAAACCATGAATGCATCATTTGGAGTAGGGTACAACGCCGATGAAAATATCACAATAGACCTCACTTATGTGGGTAGCAAGAACACATCTTACCAGTACCTTTATAAGCCACTGCTAACCAATCCTATGAAAAACGAGAGAATGTCTCATTATATAGCTCTTGGTGTAACATTCAGAATATAAACACATTAAAATATAAAAAGACCTTTGGGCTGTATCATTTACACTCAAAGGTTTTTTTATGCTCTAAAAAATGACAGAAAAAGAAAAAATGCTCTCTGGGCAAATATATGACCCTGCCGACAAAGAACTAATAGAGCGTTGGCACGAAGCCAAACGCCTGCAAGTAGAATATCTTAATACTCCTACCACAGATACTGCCAGAATGACAGAAATACTTGACCATTTGATAGGCACACGTGGCGAAAATGCATGGGTGGCGGCACCTTTTTTTGTGGATTATGGAGAAAATATACACCTTGGAAAAAACGTAGAGATAAACATGAACTGTGTCTTTTTGGATTGCAACAAAATAACCATAGGAGACCACAGCGGAATAGGACCGGGAGTGCATATTTATACTGTAACGCATCCCACAGTGCCAGAGGAACGTTTGCCAGAGAAAAGCACGTTTTGGAAATGCCTTACAGCCCCTGTAACCATTGGAAAAAACGTGTGGATATGCGGTGGCAGTATTATTCTGCCGGGTGTAACCATAGGCGACGGTGCGACAGTGGCAGCGGGTAGTGTAGTTACCAAGGATGTGCCTAAAAACACCCTTGTGGCGGGTAACCCTGCCAAGGTGATACGAAAAGTGAAGTAAAAAAGGCTCGCTAAATGGCGAGCCTTTTTTTGTTTCCAAAAATTACTGATTGTTTTCTATCAGATTATAATAGCATTTGCCACTGCCATTATCCCATGCAGCGGTGTAAATGGAAGTTGTACCCTTTGGGATGACTATGTAGTTGTTTTGCCCATTTACAAACTGCTCAGGAAAAAACGGTAGAGCGAGGTCAAGAGTAGGAATGTCGCTCTGTACATTCCATGGTGCATTTATTTGTTTTAGACGTGTGGCAGCAAAAGCGGCCCCTCCTATGGTTTCCAAGTCCTCATTTAGTATCAGAACACCGTTAAGTCTTAAACATCCATCAAAGGCATATTCGCCTATTGATAAAAGGGACGAAGGCATCCATATACTACCACTTAAAGATGTGCACCCTTCAAATGCAGACGGGTATATCTTTTGTATGTTGTTAGTCATGTACGCTGCATTTAGTGATGTGCAACCTTCAAAGGCTGATGTTCCTATCACTTGCACGTTGGTGGGCATGATTATCTCTGCTAAGTAAGTATTGGCTTGGCTGGTCTGGTCTGATGGGTCAAGTCCAAAAGCAGAAGCTGGTATGGCATTACCGGTGTAGTAATCTTGATTTGCAACTGTTACAGTGCCTACCACTGTGGCATTTTCAAGGCTGAGAAAACGTACAGTGCGATTGTCTTTCAATACTTCAAAATCGCCTTGGTTCATAGTCCCTCGTATGCTCAGTATTTCTGCTTGGTCTATCATTGCCTCGGTGAGTGTAGAAGTTGTTTCAGTGGATTCCAGTACCACTACGCGTGTTATAGGGTCATCTTTGGAACAGCCGCTAAAAATCAGCACTGCTAATAAACAGACAAAAAAGTGTTTTATTTTCATAGTCGTTTTGGTTTTGTTTACTACAAGATAATAAAAAGGCGCATTTTTTCTCTTACTATAACTTATATCATTTTTTCACAAAAAAATCAGCGTTTTTGATTAATTCATATAAAAATACTATATTTATGATATTAAATAAAATTAAAAAACTATTTACAATTGCAATAATGTTTATCTGTATGATAAGCTATGCACAGGAAACAGTTTACGTTACTTTTACTTCTAAATCGTATGATTATGATGAAGGTATGTTAAGAGGTTTAGCTAAAAAATGATTTGGATTACAATTCAAAACCAATTAACTTTCATTTAGAATCAAAAAGTAAAACATATCAAGTATATTTCGCTTATATGGATTATAATTTGGAACGATTAAAAAAATATAGAACCACAAGGTGGGACGATAGCATGGAAATTCTCATCAAACCAAAGAGTTTTTTAAGTACTGTAACAGTGATAGACCTTGATACACAGTTACCCACTATGACTGCCCAGCAGGCGTGGGATTTTGCAGATAGGATGTATGGCAAAAAAATCTATTTTATAGATAAAAATGATACCACAGCTACTACTGTAAAACTCATACAGGTCAAATATTTGATGGATACCCGCCCTAAAAATGACCCATTTGAAAATGCTAATTTTTAATTATATCCCCTCCACAAAAGTGTAGTGGTAGTATAAATTTTAAACTAAAAAAACCGCTTGAAATTCAAGCGGTTATATTGGAGCGGAAGACGAGGTTCGAACTCGCGACATTCAGCTTGGAAGGCTGACGCTCTACCAACTGAGCTACTTCCGCATTGGTAGAAATTGTGGGCGAAGATGGATTCGAACCACCGAAGTCGAAAGACAACAGATTTACAGTCTGCCCCATTTGGCCACTCTGGTATTCGCCCATTGCTTAGGGACTCAAAGAACTCTTTTTAGTTCCCCATTGCGAGTGCAAATATACGCCAATATTTTGAATCTGCAAACATCCAAGGCATATTTTTCAAAAAAAAACTCGTTAGTAAATTTTTCACTCATTATACTCTGAAATTTAAACGAAATACATTAAATTTGTTAGCAATACAAACAAGCAAACAAAAATCATTAATATAATCTAAATCAATCATGAGTAAAGAAGTACGCTCGTTAGAGCCTAAAATTATTTGGAACTACTTTGAAGATTTGAACGCTGTACCACGTGGCTCAAAAAAAGAAGCCAAAGTAATAGAATACCTCAAAGAATTTGGCAAAAAACATAATCTTGACACCACAGTAGACCACTGTGGAAATGTCGTTTTCCGCAAAGAAGCCACCAAAGGCTATGAAAAAGCCCCTATCGTAGTCCTCCAAGGACACATGGACATGGTGCATCAGAAAAATAACGACGTAGTATTTGACTGGGATAAAGACGGTATAAAAAGTGTAGTGGACGGAGAATGGGTACGCGCTCAGGGCACCACATTGGGTGCAGATAACGGCATAGGAATATCCACAGCCATGGCTATCATCACAGACGAAGGAGTGGAACACCCAGCCATTGAAGTCCTCATCACAGTGGATGAAGAAACAGGAATGACAGGAGCATTTGCCCTAAAAGCAGAAGAACTCAAAGGACGCATCCTGCTAAACCTTGACACCGAAGACGAAACAGAACTCTGCATCGGCTGTGCGGGCGGAATAGACACCACAGGACATCTCTCATATAAAGAAGAAACAGTACCAGCCACATATAAAGGGCTTGAAATAACAGTCAAAGGACTCAAAGGCGGACACTCAGGCATGGACATCATACTCGGACGAGCTAACGCCAATAAAGTGATGAACCGCATGCTGTGGGGAGCAGATGCATACTCAGTACGTTTGGCATCATTTGCCGGAGGCTCTCTTCGCAACGCCATACCACGCGAGGCAGTATCTGAGGTAGCAATACCAGCAGAAAAGGTAGTAGAATACAAAAAACACCTTGAAGCACTTATCTCAGACATTAAAAAAGAGTACAAAACTACCGATGAAGGACTGGAAGTAATAGTCAAAGACATACCAGCCCCAGCGAAAGTAATGCCACAAAAAGAGCAGAAAAACGTAGTTAATGCTCTCTCTGCTATGCCAAATGGCGTTTTCCGCATGAGTCCAGATGTACCAGGATTAGTGGATACATCATCTAACATGGCATGTGTATCACTCAAAGACGGAAAATTCTCTGTATCATTCCTCACACGTTCATCCATAGACAGTTCTAAAATGGAAATGGCAAACGGTATACGCTCAACATTAGAATTGGCAGGCTGCACCATAGACCAGACAGGAGGCTATTCAGGCTGGATGCCAAACCCAAAATCTCCTATCCTTTTGAAAATGATAGAAAAACACCGCGAAGTGTACGGCGCAGAACCACACGTAGGAGCTTGCCATGCAGGACTTGAATGTGGAGTTATAGGAGCAAATTATCCAGAAGGCATGGAAATGGTATCTTTCGGACCTACCATAGTTCATCCACACTCCCCAGCAGAAGCTGTGAAAATAGACACAGTAGGACGTTTTTACCACTTCTTAAAAGAAGTACTTAAAAGCCTAAAATAGTTCGCTATAAATACAAAAAAACGCTTTCCGAAAGGAAAGCGTTTTTTTTCAATTAAAAAGTCATTATAAAATACTGTGCCAAAAAGTAGGCTTTATCACTAAACCAAATCTTAGGTAATTACTGTATTGTTTGTAGTCCAAAAGACTCTCGCCATATCCGTTATAGTACTGGAAACAAATGTATTGATTGCTCCGTTTTGTCAAACGAAAAGCAGCCTCCAAAGCAACATTTGCTCCAAAATTCCACCCCCCACGTTTTGTTACCACAGCAGAAAAATACCACCGCTTGTTAGTTGAATTGTACATTCCGCCTATGTGCCAATAACCCTTGTACTGAGCTATGTCTTTGTTTTCCTTTGCTAACCAAAACGGTATCCATATTTTCATTTGAACGTTGAAATTTCGGTTTATCTCGTATATCCCAGTGGTACTCACCATGTTCCAAGACCTATTCCAAATGCTATCCCTACCGTTGGATTCGTGTTCTATCTGCAAGAGTACAATGCCTGCTAAACGGTCATTGACCACTATGTTGTTACCTATGCCCAATGAAGGGTTAAAATTGGTGTCTTCAAAGGGTGCGGATTCCTTGTAAATATCCCAAAAACTTTTTTGTGTATAAGTTATAAAAAGGTAGGTGTCATAGGGTAGTGCACCTTTGATAAGGCGGTCCATGACACTTATTTGGTATTTTACATCACTGTTATTGCTGTTTATTCCTCCATTAAAATTTGTCCCAGAAATAAAATAGTTGTCTTTGAAAATGCAAAAAGGAGGTATGGTCTCCATAGCACTGGATATTTGGTCTTTTAGTGCTTTGTTAAGACTATCTCTCACTACCTTTGATGTATCCTGCGATGCTCTTAATTGTCTTTGGGTAAAGTCAAAGTCTATCTGTGCGTAAATATTTGATATCCAAAATGATAATAATACAAATAAAAGTTTTTTCATAACATTTTCTAATTATTTCTAATAAAAATACTATTTACAGCCTTTTCCTACATGAAAAACGAGTATTTTTTCTCCTGCTTTAACTCCCGCAATGGCATAAATAGTATCATTTTTTATCTCTATATCTATGTTACTTTTAGAAGCAAAACATTTTTTCTGTTCCACCCAAAGGTAATGAGTATCATCTTTTCCTATTTGCAACGCCAATGAAGGTATCATTTTATCATAGCCAATGGTGTAAATAGTGGGATTTTGTATGTACGAGTATTCGTCGGGCAATACTTTTATCACCACGTACATAACGGCACACGTGGATAACAGCGTCAGTATGTATGTTCTAAGATTCATTTTATTTCCTTCTTATTCAGGGGACAAAGATGAGTATTAAATATAGTATAAAAAAGTCCTTTATTCCAAGAAAATTGTTCTATAAATACTCAATATTTTTTCTGAAAGTTGTCTAAAATATTGTTTGCGCGTGCTTGAAAAAATGCAAATTGTTCTATTTTGGAATGTTTTTGTTTTCTCAAATGATGTATGTATAAAAGAAAAGCACCTCTTTTTACGGAAGTGCTTTTGATAGTATTATTCTGTGATAGTAACCTGATGTCCCAGAAAAGTAAAGGAGTCTCCTGCTCTGAGCTTGGCTCGTTTTCGGGTTTCGGCGCTCGCTCCGCGTCTGACAAGACCACGTGTTATAAATTCGTGAGCCTGTCCTCCGCTTTCCACCAGACGCAGTATTTTCAATACTTTGTCCAGTTCTATGTACTCAGCCCCTTGCAGGCTGAAAGAATGTTCTTCCATCGTTATATCATTAACGACGACGTGCGCCGCGCATCTGTTGTTGTTGGAAAAAGTTAGGCTGACCCTGTGAACGTTTAAGACCTTGTTTTATCATGGTTATCTGTTCGTCTAAAAGGTTGCCTTTGTCCAGACGTTTAGCATCTGCCAAAAGGCGTTCAGCTTCTGGTTTGCGTCCTTTTTGTAGTGCAATGGCAGATAATTGTAGTTTTGCCATGGCTTGTTCCTGCTGTGAAAGACCTATTTCAAGAGATTTTTTGAAAAGTTTTTCACTCTCTGTCATGTTAGTCTGTGATATAACAGCTCCCTGCAAGAAATAGTATGTAGCGCGTTCACGGCGTACAAGAGCGTGGTCGGGGTCTTTTATTCTGGAAAGGTATTTTTTTGCTTTATCAAGGTTGTTTTTTCTCATGGCAAACATAGTCATTATCATCCATTCGTTTTTGAAATAGGTGAAAAGGACTATCAGCATAAGTAAGATACAGAAAATGCCGTTACCTATGTTTCCTTCAAAAAATTGCCATACTGAAACGCATATCAAGGCTACCATGACTGAAATGCGAATGATTCTACTTATCATATTTTGAAAAAATGTGTTTAAGATTATTTGTTGTAGGTGCGTACCAGTTCTTTTACCAAGAAAATAACCTTAGGAGTAGCTACACGTCCTATTTTCTGTACTTCTTCGTGCGATACGTTCATCATTTTGCCGGGTAAACCAAGGTCTGTGATGATAGACACACCAAATACCTCTATACCCATGTGGCGAGCCACTATTACCTCAGGAACGGTGCTCATACCCACTGCATCGCCTCCCAAGCGAGCCACCATGCTGTACTCTGCTTGTGTCTCAAAAGTAGGTCCTTGCAATGCTAAGTAAACGCCTTTGCATACTTTGATGTCTGCTTTTTTGGCTATTTCCTCCACAGCTGCTATCATCTGAGGGTTGTAAGCATCTTTCATATCTACAAAACGAGGTCCTAATTCGTCTATGTTCTTACCACGTAGTGGATGCTCTGGTATCATGTTGATATGGTCTTCTATGAGCATGATGTCTCCTATTTCATGAGCAGGGTTGATGCCTCCGGCGGCGTTTGACACCACAAGACGGTTGATACCCAAAAGTTTCATAACGCGAACAGGATAGGTTACCTTGTCCATAGAATAGCCTTCATAGAAGTGAAAACGTCCGCTCAGAGCCATGACGTATTTTCCTCCCAAGTATCCAAAGACTAATTCTCCGTGGTGCCCCTCTACGGTAGAAACAGGAAAATTAGGTATTTCCTTGTAAGATACGCGGTGGCGAACATCTATTTCATCGGCCAGACTTCCCAGTCCAGTGCCCAAAATGATACCCCATTGGATAGGCTCATCAACGTATTTTTGCAGATACTGTGCTGTTTCTTTTATTTTCTCTAACATATTGTGTGTGTTTATTTGTTTTCTATATATGTGTTTAATGTTTGTATCACAGTCTGTTGGCTTTTTTCATCCATTTGTACCTTTATGGAAATACTGAACAAAGGCAGTTCTGAAAGCTCTGTGTCTGAAAGGCGAGCCATATCCTTTTCGGTAGTCAGTATTATCTTTTTCTCGGTAGGCAAATTTAAGAAATCGTTTTTGATTTTCATCAGTTCACCTTCGGTAAATGTATGATGGTCTTGGAAATTGAGGTGTTTTACTTTTATATACTTGTTTTGCAAATACTCCACAAGAGGTTTTGGCTGCGCAATACCAGTAATGAGTGTTACGTGATAGTCTTTTATTTCCTCCAAAGATATTTTTTGTCCAGAAGTGCCTTTTAACGTATTATCGTACCTATAAGATGAGAAAATGACAGGAGCATGAGTGTAACGTGATATTTGTCTTTTGTATTTTTTCTGCATTGAAATAGCCTCAGAGGTATCTGATAAAAAATGTTCAGGCGTTTTGGTAACTATGACGCACTGAGCACGTTGGGCGTTGAGGCGGAGTTCTCGCAATGAACCAGCTGGTAAAAGATAGTCTGCAAAAAAAGGTCTGTCAAAACGTGTCAGCAGAAAATAACACTGAGCTTTTACTCTGAGATGTTGATAGGCATCGTCCATGACTATCACTTGCGGTTTTTCATGCTGCGAAAGCAGTTTTTGTATGCCAAGAGCGCGGTTTTCACACACTGCCAATGTAGCGTGTGGCAGTTCACGGTGTAGCATCAACGGTTCATCGCCTATCTGTATGGCGGTAGAGGAGTTATCTGCTAAAATAAAACCTTTGGTCTTTCGTCCATAACCTCGGCTGAGGATAGCTGTACGGTATTTTTGAGATAAAAGATTGGCTAAAAATGCTGTGTGAGGGCTTTTTCCAGTCCCTCCGGTAGAAAGATTGCCCACCACGAACGTTGGTACTGGTGGTACAAAGCGTCTTAGAACTTTTGCCATGTACAGTTCGGTGCGGGTTTGGCTTATCAATGCCCATAACGGACACAGAGGTAGCAGTAAGAGGCGTAGGTATGACATGGTGTTAAAATTCTATGCTTAGTCCCAATGTGTTTCTCAATTTTTCTAATTCTCGGTTTTTTTTTGTCAAATACGTGTATTTTTCCCCGGGTGTATAAGGCAGTGTTTCGCGTTGAACGTCAGTAATGGTTATGGTATGTGTTATGGTGTCGTTTTGGAGTTCGCGTTTGAGGTATTCCAAAATGTCCAAAATGTTGTTTTCTATTTCCGATGCCACAACCACTGAGCTGGCTGTTATGGTTATCATGTTTTTGTCGTCCAGATGTATGTCCGCTCCGTTCATGGCGGTGTGAAGTCCTATATGCCCGTTTTTCTTTTCTTTTTCTGCAAATGCGCTCCAAAGCATAGATAGTTCACTCACTGTAAATGGACGTGTTTTTACTTCTTTTACAGCTGTTACAGTTTTTTTCTCTTTCTGACTCATTATGTTGGATATGGAAAGAGTGCTGCGTTTTTTAAGTTGCAGTATTTCAGACTGAGAACTGTCTTTAAGAGGCTTGGGTGCTGGTATCTCTACCTTTGGCAAAGGAGCATTTTCTTTTTTTTGCTCGGGTGCATAGTTTTGTGAAGGCGTAGAAGCAGTAGCAGATGGTGAAATGACATTTTTTATCTCTGCTGTGCCGTGTACCAGTTCTGTTATGTAGTTTGAAATGTCTGTCTTAGACGGTTTTTTACCTGCAAAAAAACGAAATACCTCAGCGGGTATTATGTAGTCAAGACTTTTTTTTTTGAAGGGTCCATACCCAACGAAGCGAGTCTCATAAGGCAAATCTCGGTGAGAAGGCGTTGGTTTTTAGAGGTGCGGTATTCACTCTGTACATCGGATAAAATGGTGAGTGCATCTACCGTAGATGCGTAGTCAATGCTTTGTGCCTGTGTGCGATAGCGTTCTTTTATATCGTCTGGTACTGTCAAAAGGGGTAGTGTGCGCTCGTCCCGTGATACCATGAGGTCTCTAAGATGTGAGGCAAGTCCTGTGAGCATGTATTGTGCGTCAAATCCGTTTTGAAGTATCGTGTTTACCTTCAACATAAGCGCAGGAATGTCAGCGTCAAGAATGCTTTGTGTGAGTGAAAAATACGTCTGGTAGTCCAGTACGTTAAGTGTTTCGGCTACCTTGTCCGATGTGAGGTTTTTTCCGCAGAAAGATACCACACGGTCATAAATAGAAAGTGCATCGCGAAGGGCTCCTTCGGCTTTGGTGGCTATCATGTGCAGGGATTCGGCATCGGCGGTAACTCCTTGGTCTGCCGCTATTTTTTCCAGATGTTTTCTTATGTCTTCTACCGTTATAAGGCGGAAGTCAAATATCTGACAGCGGGAAAGAATGGTAGGCAGTATCTTGTGCTTTTCGGTGGTAGCGAGGATAAAAATGGCGTGTGCAGGTGGTTCTTCCAGCGTTTTCAAAAAAGCGTTGAAAGCGGCGGTGGAGAGCATATGGACCTCGTCTATAATATAGACTTTGTATTTGCCTATTTGCGGAGCAAAACGTACTTGGTCTATCAGGGCGCGGATATCCTCCACAGAATTGTTAGAAGCGGCATCCAGTTCATGTATGTTAAATGCAAAATCCTCATCTTCGGCAGCATCAGGCATACTCTTTTTGTTTATCTCCCGGGCCAGTATGCGTGCGCAAGTGGTTTTTCCAACACCTCGTGGTCCACAAAAGAGCATAGCCTGTGCTATCTGGTTTTGCTGTATGGCATTTTCCAGTGTGGCAGCTATATGACCTTGTCCTACTACTTCATCAAAGGTCTTAGGGCGATATTTGCGGGCTGATACTACGAATGGTTCCATGTGTTACATTTTATGGATACAAATGTAGTGATTTTTTCTGTAAAAAGATATACTGTAAAAGCAAAAACGACCTGGATATTCAGGTCGTTTTTGCAGATATTATAATAAGGAATTATTTGGCGATGGTAAGTCCTTCTATGGTGTTGGTACCAGTGCGCCCTGTTTCCAAAGTGTATAAAACAGTGAGATTATGCACCGCTGTTTCATCAGGCTCTTTGGAGAAAGAGAGAAATAACGCATTAGCTATCAATATTCTTTTCTCAGAGTTAAACTGAGACACAGTTTCAGAGTTAAAGTGAGGGAGTCCATACGTGCCTCAACATCTGCTGAATATGGACGGTCTAATATAGCTATGTCAGAAGAAATATTAACATTCCAACAGATGTAATCAGCAGATAAATCTTCTTTATCAACATCAGTGTTTGTTAGCCTATGGTTACCATTATCAATAAAGCCTATCAGTTTATTAAAGGAAAATGTAATTTCTTCACCTTTTTTAATGGTATTATTTTCTATCTCATTATAATATAAAGACATGGCATGATGGTCTATATATGCGTTTATAAAAGACGGGTTTTGTTTCCATTTGTCTCCAATTTTATCTTTACAACTGAAAAAGCACAGTAAATGATATGATTGCTATGCTGAAAATTAGTGCTTTTTTCATTTTTTTTTGCGTTTTTTTAATTAGTTGTTTGGTTTTGTTATGTTGTACACTATTCTTAGAGAATATTGGAAGTTTTCTGTAATAGAGGCTGTTTTTGTACAATCAAAAATCAATAATCATATACATGATGTTAAGATTAATTTTTTGTTCATTATGTATGAGTTTTAATTAAAATATGATGTCATCATTGTATTTGTCAATATATACAAAAAAAACATACGGTGTACACATTACACTACATTTTTATAGATATGTAAGAAAAACTGTTTTTTTTGAAAATGGGGCAAATAGACTTTTTCGTTGCATTTAAATCATTTATTAGTATGAAAGTGTAAACATCTAAAAATCAAACCCCATAGAAAAATAAAACCTCATTGGCACTTTAAGACCACTATCATGTCCCCACGCCCAGTCAGCCCTTAGGAAATACCCGAAAAAGTACGTCCTAACACCAGCACCATACCCAAAGATGAACGGGTCTAATGAACGGTTGAGTATAATTGTGATATCGCCCTGAGTGAGAGTCTTTTTGTTGTACTCATTATCCGCAGCCCATGGAGTAGTGGATGTCCATGCAGCTCCCATATCTGCAAAAGGCACTATCTGAAAATGTCTCAGTGGTGCAAAACGAATGGTGTTTCGGCTCAAATATTGGAAAAGAGGTATTCTAAGTTCTGTATTAAGCACAGCAAAAGAACTACCGTAACGGGCATTCTGAGGAAAACCTCGCATTGGTGTGGCCAAAGTCTGAAAACCCCAGTTGTAATCAGTAGAAGCAGGATTTTCATCGCTGAAAGTAGGGGAGAATTGATTATCCACACCACCTAAATAGTACAGCAGTTTAAGATTTCCCACCGAAGTACCAAAAGCGGCTCTGTTTGCCCAAATGATGTTTTTGTGGATACGAAGGTAATGACGCGCATCAAAACCTAAGTTTATCATAGTTTGCCCCAAAGGATTGCCGTAGAGACCTTGGTACACTTCGGCAAAGACTTTGGCACGGAAACCACGGCGTATGTTTTTATCCACAAAAGTGCTGTTGTCATACGTATAACTGGAACTAAGAGTTATGTAGTCTCGATGAGTGGTTTCTTTTGCCAAATACTCTTCGCTGGTACTGAGATACCTATAAACATCCCTCCTTATGCCAAAAGCCACGTTTACCATGCTGACAGGAGATAGCGGGTAGGTAATATGAGCCTTGAAAAGATTGGTTATGTACGCCATGTAACTGTAATAATCCTCTTGAATCATACTCCTGCGGTAATACGTGATACCGTATTTGAGTCTGTTTTTGTCATTTCTCACTAGTGTCCCATTAAAACTAGGACGAATTAAAAATTAAATAAACTTGGCCCATTTGGTCCGAATCGTTCTTTGTCATTTTGAAATTTAGTTTTATCAAAGAGGTCTCTAATATGAGTTTTATC
>JAQUTH010000013.1 GCA_028709885.1 Flavobacteriales bacterium | reverse complement strand
TATGGTTGAAATCCTTACAGGATTTCTTGAATTTATAATGTAGAATTACTATTGCAACAGTGTGCAATTCCATAGCGCATACCACGTGTTTGTCATGGTAAACCTCTTTTACTGCTGCCACTGTGGCACGTACCTTGCTCGGTGCGTGTGCAAAATCCTTAAACACTATGGTAGAACCGTCATCGTACATTTTTTCAAGACGGTTTTTAGCACCCTTGAAGTCTGCCAATGAAGTATAAAACTGTTCATCGCTCACACCTGCAAAAGCCGCTGCACGACGCGCAGCATCTATATTTGACATATTGTGGTGTCCAAAAAGAGTAACTGGGTATTTTTTACCGTCTGCCAAAAGCGATACTTTATTGCCCTCCACAACGTATGGATGTGTGGCGTATGGCACTCTTTTGACATCCAGTGTAGGATTTTGAGCAAAAGTCTCCTCCACCACGCGCACTACCTCTGGGTCTTCACTGTTATATATAAGTGTAGAGCCTTTTTCCATACTCTCTATAAAACGAGCAAAAGTATCTGTATAACTCTTATATGTCTTAAAAACGTTCATGTGGTCCCAAGCAATACCAGAAATAATGGCAACATCGGGACGATAATGCAAAAACTTACTTCTCATATCCAGCGGAGAGGACAGATATTCATCGCCTTCTATCACTATGTATGGATTTTCTTTGGTCAGTTCCACCATACGGTCAAAACCTTCTATTGATGCTCCAACCATATAATCTGTCTTAACTCCCGCTGTGTGCATAGCGTGTAGTATCATAGAGGTTATAGTCGTTTTACCGTGGCTTCCTGCTACTACTATTCGCTTTTTATCAGTAGATTCTTTGTAAATAAATTCAGGGTATGAATAAATAGGAATATTTAGTTCCTTTGCACGGATGAGTTCTGGATTATCTATTCTGGCGTGCATACCCAGTATTATGGCGTCAAGGTCTTTTGTTATTTTCTCTGGAAACCAACCTTCGCTCTGTGGCATTATTCCAGCATTGCGCAATCTGGTGGCAGACGGCTCATATATGGCATCATCACTACCTGTTATGGTGTGCCCTTTCTTTTGGAGAGTAAGTGCAAGATTGTGCATTGCAGAGCCTCCTATGGCTATAAAATGGATTCTCATAGTTCTTGTGTTTATATTAAAAAATGTTCAGTAATTCTGTTAATTCGTGTATTTCTGTTATTCTGCTATCGCAAAAGTCTGTTTTTTTCTGTGTAGGATTGAACCACACCGCACTATCAAAGCCTGCATTTATAGCTGCCATGACATCATTTTCTATATCATCCCCTATCATAACGCTATTTTTTTTCTCAGCTCCTGTTTTATTCACTGCATAATCAAATATTTCAGCAGACGGTTTTTTGGCACCTGCTTCCTCGGATGTTATCATCTGATGAAAATACGGTTTTAGTCCTTTGTTCTCCATTTTAATGGTCTGTACTTCGGAAAAACCGTTGGTTATAAGGTGCATGGTACATTTTTCACTGAGTTTTTTCAAAACCTCTTCTGTATGAGGAAAAAGATTTTTCTTGCGTGGACAAAGGTCAAGATACGTCTGTGCAAAACGCTCAGCAAGCCCATTTTCACGTATTGAAAAAAGAGCCAACGCATCCTCAAAACGACGTGTTCGCAACGCCTCTTTTTCTATCACCCCACGGCGGTATTCGTCCCACATCTTGTCATTTATCACATGATAACGACTTATGAAATTCTGCGCCGTTATGCCGTTGCGCCCTATAAGATTCAACGCTATGAGCGTTTCTTCCAATGCCTCGGCACTATTGCGTTCAAAATCCCACAGAGTATGGTCAAGGTCAAAAAAAAGTGTCTTTTCTTTCATTTTACAATGCTTTACTTCCTCCTGTGGAACCAAATCCACCATTACCCCGTTCTGTTTGGTCTAATTTTTCACATACCACCCATTGCGCTTTTTCATGGCGAGCTATGACCATTTGCGCTATGCGGTCTCCGTCATTGATAGTAAAATCCTCATTGGACATATTTGCCAAAATGACACCTATTTCACCTCGGTAGTCTGCGTCTATCGTTCCGGGACTATTGATGCAAGTGATGCCTTTTTTAAGTGCAAGACCGCTTCTGGGACGTACCTGAGCTTCATATCCTTCTGGTAGAGCTATGAAAAGTCCAGTTTTTATCAGCGCACGTTCCATAGGGCGAAGAACAACGGTGGCTTCTATGTTTGCTCGTAAGTCCATCCCTGCGCTCAGAGGTGTTTCGTACTGAGGTAACTGGTGTCGCGATTGGTTTATTATTTTTATTTCCATTCTTATTTTCTATTATCTGTGTAAAAACATTTTTCTAAAACTCTTTATCTCGGTGAGTATTACCACCGCACAATATACAACAAAAAACGCATTTCCTACCCATACATTTCCACCCAGCACATACCATGAGACGTATCCTGCCACCCATGCCAAAGCCAAGAACAACAGTATCTTAGGAATATTGTAGGGTATTGGATAGTATTTTTGTCCCAAAAAGTAAGACACTATCATCATAGACGCGTATGTTATAAGGTGAGCCCATGCTGCTGCCATATAACCGTAGCGTGGCACTCCGTAAAAAATGACGATTACCGTTACCATAGCACCCATTATTGACATACCAGCTCCCCACAAAGTACGGTCTGTCAGTTTGTACCACATGGAAAGATTGTAATACAACCCTATGCAGATATTGGCAAAAAGGATGATAGGCACTATGTCTATTCCCACACGATACGAAGGTCCTATGAAATATTGAAGCCACGGCAGGTTAGCCATTATCCCGACGTACATAGCCCCCACCACTACCGTAAAATACAACGACACTTTGGCGTAGGTCTGTGGAGCATTGCGGTCATTGGCATGAGAAAAGAAAAAAGGCTCGGCTGCAAAACGGAACGCTTGGATAAACAGCGTGATAAAGATAGCCATCTTGAAACAGTTGCCGTACACCCCCAGCCAATATTCGGACACATCAGCAGGCAGTAACATTCTCAAAAACACCCTGTCCATAGTTTCGTTTATTATACCAGCCGTTCCCGCTATTAGTATTGGCAAACCATAGACTATCATCTTTTTCCAAAGGGCGGTATCTATTTTCAGCGAAAAACCTTTAACGTAGTACATCAAAAGTGCTAAAACCAAAACGCTGGATACCACATTGCTCAGGAAAATATTTTCCACCTGTACTTCCATAACGCCCATTTTTGGCAGAAAATATATAAACAATACGTTCAGCGCTATTCCTACCAATATGCCCACCATGCGGATAACAGCGTACATGGCAGCGCGTCCTTGCAGTCTTAGCTGTGCAAAAGGTATCGTTGCATACGTGTCTGCCGCCACTATCACCACAAAGTACAGCACACATATACTCATACTTTGGTAGTCTATCCACTGCGCTATGTTTTTATAAAATACCAGTCCGAGTATCATCATCACTGTGGTAGATATAAACAGAGATGTGAATGCTGTGTTGGCTACTTTTTTCTTTTCCCAACCCCTGTCGCTACTGTAACGGAAAAAAGCTGTTTCCATACCATAGGTCAAAAGCACATTGAAAAGTGCCGCAAAGGCATACAGATATGTTACTATTCCAAGCCGAGAAGGGTCAACTATTGTGTATGAGTACAGAGGCACCAAAAGATAATTCAACAGACGTCCCACCATAGATGAGAGCCCATAATAAGCCGTTTGGCTACCAAGTGTTTTTACTATTCCCATTTTTGTATCATTTGAACAGCAACAGACTAACTATTGCCATTATAACCAATATCCATCTCATAACCACCCCCCATGTCTTTGAAGCGTATTGAGTGTAGTATTTAGTCATTATAAAAGCAAAAGGCAGTGAAGAAAACACTATCATATATCTGCTCTTTGGCACCAACACCGCCGATAACACTGCCACTATTAGCATTACAGATAAAAGGATAGATAATTTTTTCTCTGGAAGGGTGTCATTGCTTGCCATTTTCACGTATTTCATATAAGCTAAAAAACATATAGCTCCTATAATACTAACATAAAAATAAAAATTATAAGACTTAAATACTTTTTCTGTGTATGGCATAGAGAAAAAAGTAACCCACGTTATATGACTTATAAAATCTATTTCTCCCATAAAAAACATCCTACAAGCGGCCACCACTACCGCCGCAGCCGATAGTCCCACCAGTGGCACTATCCAGCTTTTTAAATCTCCTGCACTGAAAAGCATAACAGCAGTGTACACCACCGCCATGAAAAGCACCGCCAATGGCACCCACCACATAGCCATACCTATCAAAAAAGAAGCTAAAAGTATGTTTACCCGTGATGTTAAAGTATTTTTAATACGCGAAACATAAAACATTGCCACCGCCAAAAGAGCATTCGCTATCAAATATTGTGTAAAGAACACTGCCGTGGGTATGGTGCAGAAAAAAACACTGTACAGTATAACCACCTGCCATATATATTTGGAACTAATATATTCAGAAGCCGAAAAAGTAATAGCCAACGCTCCCACGCACAGCAACGCCACGTTTTTAACAGCATCGGAAAAAGGAGCATCTGACACGTTGCACCACTGTACCCAACGAATAGAAAAATCCGCCACACATATACCTACCAATAGCATAAGTGCCAACAAGACAAATATCATATTGACTCCTGTAATACCAGTATTTCCAGAAATTTCTCTACGCATTGCAGTATGTTGTTATTTTGCCAACCATATTTCAGGATTTTGTTTTATCTGCCCGTCATAAAGACAGAAATTTAGTATGGTCTTATTTTCAAATTTATCGGTATTTATACGTCCCAAAGGCTGTTTGACAGAGACTTTATCGCCTTGTTTGACGCTCACACTTACCAAATCCACATACACCGAATAGTAACGTCCATGACGCACAAAAACCATATATAACCCGTCTGGTTTTATCTGCACACGTATTACCTCACCAGAGAACACCGAACGGGCGTATGACCCAGTAGGAGCTGCTATAAGCACACCTGTAACGTCTATATTGGCGGTAGTACCAGGATACTGTTGGCGTCCGTGGTGCATAAAGACGGTACCACGCTCCACCGGCCAAGGTAATTTGCCTTTGTTCTGGGCAAAATCTGCCGAGAGGGCTTTTGCTTCTGGCGTCATTGCCAAATCTGTGGTAGAAGATGTTTTTTGAGTAGTTTTCACTACCGTGGTGGCTTTTTTACCGTCTTTTTTGGCAGCCAAAGCAGCCTTGCGAGCAGCTTCTGCCTCTTTTCTTCGTTGTTCTTCTATCTCCTTGCGGATGATTTCGTCTATTGCTTTCTGTATGCGTACAGCGTTATTTCTGTTCTTTTTGAGGTCATTTTCCAACTGGCGTTTGTTCTTTTTCAAACTTGCCAATATGGTATTCACTTTCTTTTCATCGGCAGTGAGTTTGTCCATTTCGGATTTTTGCTCTGCCAAAAGTTTGCCTTTTTCGGCTTTCATATTTTGTAGCTCAGACAAGGCGACTTTGGTCTCTTCATTTTTCTGTTTGACACCTTCACCTCGTTTTCTTATGGCTTCGGAATATTCTTTGATGTAGCGGCTGCGGTTATACGCCTGAGTAAAACTCTGTGAAGACAAAATATACATCAAACGTAGCCCTGTGGACTTGTTTTTATAATAATTGACACACATACGGGCATAGGAATTTTTCAGAGTGTCAAGCTCACGGGTTAGCTGAGCCACCTGCGTGCTTTTCTCATTTATCTGAACGTCCAACTGCCTTATGTCAGCGTTTATGTTGTTTATCAGACCTCTGCGCACATTTACCTTCTGGTGGAGGTTTTGCAACTGAACTGTATTTGCTTTTTGATTTTTGGCATTGGCAGAAATAGCACTATCCAGACGCTTCATCTCTTTTTGCAGAGCATCTTTTTGGCGTTGTAAAGAAGATTTTGAAGTCTGTCCCCATGTCTGCACGCACAGCATAAGGAGCAAAACGGTAAATAAATATCTTATAATTTTCATTTTATAAATAACACTCTATCACATATTTATACCCAACATCTGAGCCAATTTTTTAACATCGCTATACCCTTGTGGTACCTTGAAAGGATATTCAGGGGTGTATGTTTTTGGCGCACCGTAAGTGAGAAGCAGAGTAGTCTGATGGCTTGCCAACACAGTGAAATTTATGTTTGACGGCAGATTATCGCCTTCACCATACTCATATTCAGCCAAAAGTCCCATTTTTTCATCCTCGGAAATGAGCATTTGAGATTTTACTCTATGCGTTTCTTTGTTAACAAACACAAATTTTGAAAAACCGCTTACTGGGTCTTTTTCGCGGAAAACGAAATTATTTTCATCCACCTCATCGGATAGGACTTCTTTTTTTAGACTGAAAATAGGACGAGCTGTGAAAATGTTTTCCAAACAGTCATAATCCATAACTCGGAGTTTGTCAGACACCTTGTAAACATCATTCCAACGCCCTTCAAATGCCGTTTTCTTTATCCTCTCATAGTACATCAAAGAATCTGGGGTAAACATAGCCCTTGCAAATGAAATACCCAAAGGAGTGATGTTCAACCACATACGTTTGCCTTTTTCCATTCTCAACGTCCCTGCCACTGAATGACTACCAAAAGCCAGACTCAGCTTTCTTTCCATAGTCTCACCCATGTAAGAATTGTTTTCCACGTCTGCCAAAACAGCATCTATGGATAGCTCTTCCATTGATTTTTTATCTTTTGCTGTGTGGCTAATATTTTTCTTAGTGCCACAACTCCACAAAAGAGAGCAAAACACCACCACACACATTATTTTATACAATAACTTCATATTTTATCACTCTTTTTGCGATGAAACATCGTTTTTTTTGTCTGTTTGTTCTTTATTTATCATTTTCTCTATCATCTGAGCTTTTTCATTTTTTCCCAATGCCAAAAGAATATCTCGGTAATGTTCCAAAATATTCTTTTCAACGTTTTCAGACTTTGCTACCGCTTTTTCTATATATTCCAATGCTTTTTGATAGTCTTTTTGCAAATACAAAATGTATGCGTATGTATCTAAAAAAGATACGTTATTAGGCTCTAACTCTAACGAACGCTCACTCATCTTCTTTGCACGTGATAAATCCTTATTTCTTAATGATAAATAATATGCATAATTGTTTAAAACCGTACTATCATCAACTGACAAACGAAGTGCTGTTTCCGAATTTTCATCACTTTTGTCATACTGTCCGTCTTGGTAATATAAAGTAGCGAGCATACCACATAACTGTACATAAGTACTAACACTGGCATCTTTTGACAATGTTTTTGCTTTTTCCATTGCTACTATTCCTTCTTTTATTTTTTCAATCTGATAGGCTACAAAACCAAGCTGGATATATACATCGGCATCTTCAACCCCTGATTTTATTGCCAAAGTAGCATCGGTGTACATATTTTGAAAATCCTTAGTTAAAGATTCTAAATATAATAGTTTTAATATCTTAGGTACATCTGTAAGACCTGAATGAAGAGCTTTTCTTAAATACTCCTTAGACCTAACAGCATCTCCTTTGGCAAAAAAATATTCACCCACATAAGCGTACGCCTCTGAATAATCACGCTGTGCATTTTTGGCAAAATTAAACAGCGCCTTTTCAAATGGAGCTATATACACCGTATCCTGTGCTATCAGTGGGGCTACGGATTCCAATATCTGTATCCGTGATTTAGGTGCAATAGATGTATCGCCTGCCACCACATCAAGACAACCCAAAAGAGCATCATAAGACTGATGTTCGTTGTAATATGTCATCATAGTGTAAGCCGCTGCTCCGTCATTAGGATGAGCATAATAATACTCCGAAAAAAACTTCCAGCCTTCGTCTGCCTTTCCCATACTATGCATCACCAGCAGTTTCTGTCTGGCAAACGCTGTGTTATCAGGCTGTTTTTTCAGTAAAGAATTGACTAATTTGAGAGCGTTTTTAAAATCTTTTTGTTCTATCTGAGCTCTCAGACGGTACTGCATAGTGTTTTCAGAAACTCCGTGTTTTTTTTCATAAGAATCCAACGTAGCTATTGTTTTATCCCACGCCGAGGTCAAAAAATACATATCCATCAAGTCCGAAAGACAATCATTATTTCTGTTGTATCGCATCTGTTGAACAGCTATTGCGGCATCGTACTTTTGGTATTTTATAGCCGAGGAAAGCAAAAATTCCTCATACCACAGATTTTTTGGATCGAGATTGTATGCCTTTTTTGCGTAGTAAACCACCTGCGTGCCATCTGCCATTTTATCGTACATCTTGGACAGTTCATAATACGTAGCTGGCACATCAGGGCGCAATTCAGCAGCCTTTTTAAGATAAAATATTGCAGATGGTACGTTTGAAGCTATAACATTTTTCATAGCCTCATTCATCGTAGCGTTATAAGTGCTATCAGCCATGGCATTTTGCCCATATAATGGGACGTTCCACGCACATACTAAAAGCAAAAACGCAACAATATTTTTCACAACTTTATTCGCCATTTTTTCGTTCTCCTTTATGACCAATCCTGTCTTTAATTATTTTTTGTCCAATATACAAAGATAACACCCAAAACGGTTTAAACTGCATAATAGTTCGTATTTTTTCCATAAAAATTGCTATTTTTGTACTAATCAAAATGATTCTAAAAACAAAATAAATATGTTCAAATCTTCAAATCCAGCACTGAGTGAAAGCACTCTAAAAGACATACGCTACGCCACTGACGGAGCTGTAATGTCATTAAATGGAACCATTTACAAAACACTCTTTGGTCTTCTTCTGTTATTTGCAGGAGGATATTACAGCGTTTACACCATCATCAACAGCCCTGCCAGCGCAAACATTCTGCTTTTAACTGGCGCCATAGGCGGACTGATAGCAGCCATGGTTACCATTTTCAAACCGCAAGTAGCACGCTACACAATGCCTCTGTACGCTATTTTGGAGGGGTTGGTACTGGGAGCTGCATCGCTTTTCATACCTGCTTACTTCGGCGCTCCAACAGCCGTAGTAGGACAAGCAATATTGGCAACAGCCGTTACTTTCTTTGTTATGCTGATAATGTACCGCACGCGCATAATAAAAGTTACTGAAACATTCAAAGGAGTGGTCTTAGCCGCTACTTTTGGCATAGCGATAGTGTATTTTGTGCTGATGATAATGAGCTTTTTCGGCACAGGAAATTTTCTTATGGGCACATCTGCTCTTTCAATAGGTGTTACCGCTTTTGCAGCTGTTATAGCCGCACTTAACCTCGCTATGGATTTTGACCTTATAGAAAAAATGAACCAAATGGGGGCACCTAAATACATGGAATGGTACGGAGCGTTCAGCATATTGGTAACGTTAGTATGGTTATACTTAGAACTTTTGCGTTTGTTTGCAAAACTTTCTTCGTCTAACAGATAAGATGTAAAACCATTTAAAACTAAAACGGCGTCCCGAATGGGACGCCGTTTTTAATTGGCTATGATTATAGTTTATCTACTATTGCGCTAAGACGGTCTGCTATCTCAGGGATAGAACCCACACCATTTACGCCGTAGTATTTTCCTTGTGCTGAATAAAAATCTTTCAGAACGTTGGTCTTCTGGTAGTACTCAGCTATACGAGCGCGTATGACGTTTTCATCAGCATCATCGGCACGTCCAGATGTTTTTCCTCTTTCCAAAAGGCGTCCTACCAATATTTCGTCCTGAACTTCAAGCGCCAACATGGCACTAACGCTAAGACTTTTTTTTGCCATGAAAGCATCCAAAGCCTCGCCTTGAGCCTGTGTACGTGGAAAACCGTCAAAGATAAAACCTTTTGCAGAAGCCAAATTCTCTTCTACCACACCTTCCAACATTCCGATAGTTACCTCGTCTGGTACCAAAGAACCCTTCTTGATGTAAGATTCGGCTAATTTGCCAAGTTCTGTTCCGTTTTTGATATTTGCACGGAAAACATCGCCTGTGGATATGTGTACCAATGAATATTTTTTTACCAAGAACTCAGCCTGAGTCCCTTTACCAGCCCCGGGAGGACCAAAAAGTACAAGATTTATCATTTTTATATTTTATAAGATTATTTGCTTTCTTTTAGTTTATATATATGTGGAAGATTTCGTCCAAGACCATCATAATCAAGTCCATAACCTACTATAAACTTGTTTTCTATGTTCATTCCCACATAATTCACTGGCAGTTTTTTGGTATAAGACTCCGGTTTGAAGAAAAGAGTAGCTATTCTAAAATCCTTCACTCCGCGTCCTTCAAACATTTTATACAACTCCTCCAATGTATTCCCAGTATCTACTATGTCCTCCAAGATAACGACTGTTCGTCCCGAGAAGTCCTCGTTTATACCAAGAAGAGTCTTGACCTTTCCTGTGCTTCCAGTACCCTCGTATGAGGCCATTTTCAGGAATGAAATCTCACAGTTGTACGGATAATGACGCACAAAGTCAGACATAAAAAGGAAAGAACCGTTTAGCACGCCAACAAAAATAGGACAGCAATCTCCTATTTCGTGAGCCACGCGGTCTACCACGTCCAAAACAATGGACTCTATTCGTTTTTTTGGTATGTACACCTCAAAAGTCTTATCATGAAGTGTAACGTCCGGTATCATCACCGATAGTCTATTTGTTTCCATAATTACTTGACTGTTAGGAGAAAATAATTTTTCTTGCCACGTTGTAAAACTATATATTTACCGTCTATAAGGTCATTTGTACCTACCATATAGTCGGCAGAAATTTTTTCTTTATTTACAGAAATAGAATTTTCTTTCAGCGCACGGCGAGCCTCTCCAAGAGAAGGCAAAAAGCCTGATTTCAGCAACAGAGAAGCCACATCCATACCGTCAGCAAGCTCCTGTGAAGACATTTCACCAGCTGGCACTCCGTCAAAGACTGACAAAAGGGTGCTTTCCGATATGTGCAGTAAATTTTCTTTTGTAGCCTGCCCGAAAAGTATCTGTGAGGCCTCAACAGCAGCGTTATAATCCTCGCGAGAATGTACCATAACGGTTATTTCCTCTGCCAAACGGCTCTGCAAAAGACGAAGATGTGGTGCCTGGGAATGACGTGCTACCAAGTCTTTAACTTCTTCTTCTGTGAGCATAGTAAAAATCTTGATATAACGTTCTGCATCGCTGTCCGAAGTATTTAGCCAAAATTGGTAAAACTCATACGGAGATGTGCGTGCTGCATCCAACCAGATGTTTCCTTTTTCGGTCTTACCAAATTTTTTACCGTCTGCTTTTGTTATCAATGGGCAAGTAAGTCCGTATGCCTCACCTCCTGTTTTACGACGTATAAGCTCTGTACCAGTGGTTATATTTCCCCATTGGTCGCTTCCTCCCATTTGCAAACGGCATCCTTTTTCTTGGTAAAGATGTAAAAAGTCGTACCCTTGTAACAACTGATATGTAAACTCTGTAAAAGACAATCCGTCATTGGCTGTACCGTTAAGACGTGATTTTACCGAATCTTTTGCCATCATATAGTTCACTGTGATGTGTTTTCCCACTTCACGGGCAAAGTCAAGGAATGAAAAATCTTTCATCCAGTCATAGTTATTGACCATTTCAGCTGCATTTGGTGCTTCTGAGTCAAAATCTAAAAAACGTGAGAGTTGTTTTTTTATAGACTCTTGGTTATGACGCAGCGTTGCCTCATCCAAAAGGTTTCTCTCGTCAGATTTACCAGAAGGGTCTCCTATCATACCAGTAGCTCCACCTATGAGCATAAGTGGCTTTCCTCCACATTCTTGCAAATGTTTTAGCATCATGATAGACACCAAATGTCCTATATGCAAAGAGTCCGCAGTGGGGTCTGTTCCCACATAAGCTGTTACCATGCCTTTTTCAAATAATTCTTCGGTGCCTGGCATCATGGTATGTAGCATACCACGCCATTTTTTTTCTTTTATAAAATTTTTACTTGACATTTATTTAATTTTTCTATTTACTTATCAATGGCTAAAAGTAATACTTTCAGATTATTGGCAAAAATACGACTTATCACGCAGGGAAACAAAAAAAGGTGCTACTTTTCAGTAACACCTTTGTATTTATTTGACCTTAGAAAAAACTATTACTTTTTCACGCCTTGACGTGCAGAGTAGTTAATTTTAAGGGCATTAGCCTTACGCAATTCTTGCTTTATGTCAGTGAAGATACCCATTTTAGAGTTTACATCACCTTTGATAGAGAAAGTAAGGGCATCACGTTCTTCTGGACGGCGACTCTCTTTTTCTGCGTATACGAAGTCTTTTATTTTGTCAACAGATTCAAAAGAGTCATTCAGTTGTAGTGCATCTTCTGTACCGTACTGAGCCATATATTCTCTTTTTGGTTTACCGACATAAATATAACTTACGAGGTTTTTACGTTCCAATTTCTGTACCTCTGATGCTTCTGGCATGATTTGTTCTACTTTTAGCGTGGTTTCACGCATTACAGTAGAAATCATAAAGAAGAACAAAAGCATAAAAATTACGTCAGGAAGGGATGCTGTGGAGATTTTAGGCACTCCGCCAGCTTGTTTCTTTTTGAATTTTGACATGATGTTCGTTCTTTATTGTTTAGAGTAATCAACAGGTTCTGCCTCAGAGATGTTAAGTGGATAAGCATCCTTAACTTCTTTTACGCGAGCAACTACTGTCTCATCATCAGGGTTTTCAGTTTCTGCTTTCTCTAATTCTTTCCAAGACTTACCAAAATGCTCTTTTGCATAACGCTCACGAAGGTCGTTATATGCTCCTACAACTTCGTTCTGTACTGCTATATACAGTCCGTATGTTGTAGCGCGGTCATTGGTAAGGGATACCACTGCTTTATTTGGATTGTCAGAAGAGGTTGGGCTTTTCATACCACGACAAAATTCGCAACTTCCGTCACCATTATTGTCTATGAATTCTATGACTTTATCACGGATTTCACTTACCTCTGCTATATTATCGTCAATAAGCATCTGGTCATATCCATTTATCACTATCTGGAATATATTTCTCTTATACAGTTTTTGTTGTTCTTGTTGTGGTTCGTCCTGTATTTGTGGCAAACGACGTTGAAGACCTGTATCTACATCCATGGTAGTGGCTACCAGAAAGAATATCAAGAGTAGGAAAGAAATATCGGCCATAGAGCCGGCATTTATTTCCGGAGTTTCTCTTTTTGCCATATTCTTATTTTTTCAATGATTTAAGGAATCCACCAAACACTACACTTATGATAGTGATAGTACCTAAGATATATGTAGCCCAGATACCAAAATCAGCTATCAATGAGTCTGTTTCAGTCGATGATTTTCCATTTGATAATAAAGTTGGTGTATTGTCTGCCAAAGCATAAGCTATTGCTATAACGGCAACGAAACCAACAATATATACCAATGAACCCATCAATGTTTTAGGGTATTTAACCCATGTTCTTACTACGAAGAATACGATAGCTATCACTGTTATTGCAAACAGTATCCATGTGATAACGAACAGGGGAACTATTGTAGAACTCTGCAAATCTTCACTGGCTTTGATGGCTTCATCTCCTTCCATCCACATCATGCACATGAATATAAGAGATATCACTCCTATAATCAATGCAATCCATGTCAATATTTTAGATAATTTTTTCATTGCTTATTTTTTACTTTTTGTTATCGATTTTATTTTTTTCTATCATAGATAGAACACCTTAATAAAAAGGCTAGCTAATGTAAAAATCGATTACTTTTTGTATTTTACAAGCATATCCATAAGGCTGATAGAAGAATCCTCCATCTTGTTAACGATATCGTCAACCATAGATATGATGTAGTTGTAGAACAACTGAAGGATGATAGCTACTATCAAACCAAACAATGTAGTAAGCAATGCGACTTTAATACCACCTGCTACCAATGAAGGTTGGATATCACCAGCTGCTTCAATGGCATCAAATGCTTCAACCATACCTACAACTGTTCACAAGAATCCCAACATAGGAGCTAATGCTATAAACAAAGATATCCAAGAGATGTTTTTGTCCAAACGACCCATTTCTACACCACCGTAAGATACGACAGATTTCTCTATTTGGTCTATTGATTCGCCTTTTTCAAAACGTTCAAGACCTTGATAGAAGATAGAAGCGACAGGACCACGAGTAGAACGTGCTACTTCCTTAGCAGCTTTGATGTCGCCTTTTTTAAGCTCGTCTTCTACGGAAGAGAGAAGTTTCTCTGTGTTAGTAGAAGCAAGGTTAAGATAGATGATACGCTCGATAGCAATGGCAAGACCCATTATCAAGCATATAAGTACTGTTGCCATAAATCCAGCACCACCTTCTATGAATTTTTGTTTCAATACTTGGTGGAATGATACTTCAGGAGCATCAGTGGCTGAATCATCACTTGCCTGAGCGGCTTCTGTTTGAGCAGGAGCAGCTGCGGCTGTTTCGGCATCTTGAGCGTTTACACCGAGTGTAAACATCATTGCGATAGACAGAATTAAAAAGAATTTCTTCATTTTAGTTGATATTAATGATTTTTAATAATTAAATTGAATTTTCTACGTTTATTTTTCTTTTTTTTGTGCGGAGAAAGGGGGATTCGAACCCCCGATACAGTTTCCCGTATACACACTTTCCAGGCGTGCGCCTTAAACCACTCGGCCATCTCTCCTTATAAAAGGCTGCTCCTACATCATTTACGTGTACATCATACAACGTTTCATTCAGGGTGCTAAATAACGAATTTTTTTTCGCATTAGAAAATTTATTCTCTTATTATTGCACTTATTTCTCCGCGTAAATCTTTTTCAAACATTTTTCTGAACTCATTTACCGTTTTAACACGAGGCAAAAGGTACATCATTTTTGTTAAGGCGGCCTCCTTAGTCATATCCCTTCCACTGATGACACCTATCTTTGCCAAACCCTCGCTCACAGCATAATCTCCCTGAGATACTGTGCCTTTGAGGCATTGTGTAATATTTACAATAGGGATGTCTTGGTCTATTTTTTGTTTCAAAAGGTCTATAAAATCTTCATTGCTCGGTGCATTACCCGCCCCATAAGTGAGCAGAATGACACCTTTTAGTTTTGGATAGTCCAAAAGATATTTTATCATTTCTTGGTTCATTCCAGGGTAAATATGCAGTAAAAGCACATCTGAGGATAGCGAAGTGGACAGAGCAAACTCGCTCATGGCTGGCTGACGCAAAAGTTCCTTATTTATACTAAGGTGTACTCCTGAATGTGCCAGAGCTGGGCAGTTAGGTGATGCAAAGGCACTGAACTGTTCGGCATTGACCTTAGTAGAGCGGTTTCCGCGGTATAGTTCGTGTTGGAAATACAAGCAAACTTCGCGTACCACTGGCATAGAGTCCGCTTCTGTCAAAGATGCCAATTCTATGGCTGTTATAAGGTTTTCCTTAGCATCGGTGCGCAGATGTCCTATTGGCAACTGAGAACCTGTGAAAATGACTGGTTTTTCAAGACCCGAAAACATAAAACTGAGCGCAGATGTTGTGTACGCCATAGTATCTGTACCGTGAAGCACCACAAAACCATCATATTGGTCGTATTTTTCTTCTATCACGCTGGCTATCTGCGTCCAATTTTCAGGATTGATGTTGGACGAGTCCAAAAGACACGGAAATGAATAACTATGCAGAGTACAGTCTATCATATTTATCTCGGGTATATTAGACAGTATGTTTTCAAAGTCAAATGGGCATAACGCACCTGTCTCTGCATTTTTGACCATTCCAATAGTACCACCGGTGTACACCAATAAAATATTGGGACGTTTATTTTTCGCTCTGATCATACTTATATTTATTTATCACAGGATTAGCGTACATGGACAAAAATAGTTCTTTTTTCAGTGCATCGCCAAAGCCTACACATTTATTCATGCGTTCCACAAATGCTTCTTTCTTTTCTGCTGAATATTCCGAAGAATATTTATCTGTGCCAAAGAGTATATCATACGCCACATAGTTGGTAGGGAAAAGGTGGTATATGGTGTGTATCTGGCGGTCTATAATAGAAGCCACTGCGCGGAAAATGTCATTAGGATTTTGTATGGTTCTTAGGTTATCCAACTGACTGTCAAGCACACTTCCCAAAGACATATTGACATCCCCTTTGTAGCCGTTTATTCCAGTCATTATAGACACATAGTCCTCATCTGGTGCTTTGGTGTACTTTTCTGCTTTTGCCTTGGCTAAAAGAGCAGGAATTTTCAAAACATCATTTGGGTCCCACTCATAAGACACCGCCACTGGTATTATTTTAAGGCTTTTGATGTAGTCTATAAGGTCTATTTTGCGGGAAAGGCACATCATTTTTATCACAGCTGGGTCTGTACGGTCATCGCCGTCTTTGCTTCTACCCTCGCGTTGGGCTATCCATACGGATGTTTTTTTGTCGTACAAGTCATAATGTATGTACTCTGACATCAAACGTGAAGAGACGAGCAGTTCTTTTATAGGTAAGTCTCTGTACACCAAAAAGTTCTTGCATAGTTTTGCTACCGTCATAGACATTTGGTCTGGGACAAGGTTGTTACCTATGGCACTTTCTACTGGGTTCAGTCCTTTTTCGCACAAGAACTTATTGAGAATAATGGAGTCCATCACTATGTCTCGGTGATTAGAGACAAACACATGGAAAGAGTCTTTTCCTATCTGTTCAAATCCTTTGCGGGTAACGGTATGAGCCGTTTTTTTCAACACTTGGGACACTATTGGGAAAGATACTTTAATGATAAACTCATCCAAAGTACGGCAAGAAGTGATTTTTTCAGTTATCTGCTCATCGGTAAGGTCAGGAGTAGCGTAACGGAGCGCTTGTTTTGCATACTCGGTACAAGCCAAAGCCGGTAATACCACTTTGAGTTCCTCATCTGAAAAAGGTCTTATGGACTTATATTTATCTTGCATCATCTTATACGCTTTATTTGGTGCGCAAATGTATAAAATATAGTTGTGATTAAAAATTAGAATCCAGTCTTGGAGCTATAAAAGATTTTATATCGCTTATAGAGCTGAAATATATCACCGGAACACCGTCCCAACATTTGCGTTTGAGGCTTATCTTATCGTGAATATCGCGAAGGAAAACGTAACTTATACGTCCGGGGAAATTTTTTATTATAGACTTATAAATCACAGGGTCCCACTGTCCATTATCCCCCACAAGAATGAATTTTTTATCTGGCTGTATGCGCAAAAGGAACGATATTGTTCGCATCTTGTGGGAAGTTTTGCTGCGGACAGTCTTTTTCTTAGGGTGTAGAAAATGTGCCAAAAGTTTGTTCTTTCGCAAAAAGCAAGCACCCTGAGGAAACTTATGACTTCGCAAAAAAGTCTCTATCACAGGAAAAAGATTTGCCTCACTATTAGATACATAGAAAATCTTTGCCCCATAATCCACCAAAAGACGGAACACCTCTGGCATACTTTCTATGCACTTGCGCTGGTAGGAACGGGTAAATATTATTCGCTTTATACGCGGAAAAAAAGTGGTAGCGCCAGTGTGCAGTATTGTGTCGTCTATATCAGATATAAGCCCGTACTTAAACTCACGAATGGAAATGCTCTCGTGATATATATTGGGTACATACACAGAGTAACCAACATTTTTTACCACCAAGCGCATTCTCACGTCATCTATTAAAAACTCCTCGCTGTCTTCGGGTAACATTACCACAAAATTACCTTTGTAGTCTATGTTGCAAAGTGTGAAAAAACCTTTATATTTGACTTCCAACATCACGTTTTTAAAAAAATGCGGTGTGTATAGTTTATAAAGGTTTTTTATATGCTGAAAAATCGTATTTTCGTTACCGACATACAACATTTCAGCCGGAGCTCTTAAAACAGTCCCTGCAAAACGAATCTGACCGTCCACGGACAGATAGTTGAAATAAGATAATATTGGTATATGCCTATTCAAAACTGTCTACTTTTTATTTTACAGAGTTAATGCTATGAAAGTTCTATACGTTGTGAACCCCATTTCCGGAGGTAAAGATAAAAGTTATTTTGTTAATAACATCAACGATTATTGCTATACTTACGGAATAGATTACGATTTTTTTTACACCACTGGAAAAAATGACATAGAGAACATCCGTGAAAAAACACGCCTTTTCTCCCCCGAGCGCATTTTTTCCATAGGCGGGGACGGCACATTCCGTCTTATATGCTCCGCCGTAAAAGGCATGGGCATACCTGTGGCGTACATACCACTGGGTAGCGCCAACGGTCTTATGGAGGATATGCCTTCGGGGGATAGCCCATGGGAATGCTTTGAAATGCTAATGGCAACGTACTATACCAGAAATCTTGACGTTATAAACATAAACGGCATAGACTGCCTGCACGTTGCCGATGTGGGAGTAAATGCCCAACTGGTCAAAGCGTATGACAAAGACAAAAGCCGAGGCATACTCACATACGCCAAATACCTCTTCGGTGCTGTACGCGCGCAGGAACGCTACCGTTTTGACATAACAGTGGACGGAGAGCATTTCCGAAAAAAAGGCTGTATGTTAGCCATAGCCAATGGTACCAAATACGGCACTGGCATGAGTTTTAACCCAAAAGGAAACCCTTTTGATGATCATTTTGAAATAATAGTTATAGGTCATATAAACCTCGCCACACTCATACGTGCTGGCTGGTCTTCTTTTTATGACCAAGTAAAATACGAGGATTATTTCTCCATATCGGGAAAAAACGCCATCATAGGTATATCCCGTGAGACAACCCTGCAAGTAGATGGCGAAGTGGGAGGACGTTTTGACACGCTAAACGTCAGTATGTTATCTGAAAAAGTCCCTGTCCTTTTGTGTCGTCCACCAAAAAGTAGCCGATAAAATAAAAACCCCGCCTTCGGCGGGGTTTTTATGATATAAGTAAAAACTATCGTTTCAAATACATAGTACGACGGGAATAAATATCCAAGAATTGGTCGTCGTGCAGGTCTTCTATAAAGAGGATAGCCTCACCTGTGGAACGCATTTCAGGACCAAGGTTTTTGTTTACACCTGGGAACTTATTAAATGAGAACACTGGTTCTTTTATAGCAAAACCGTGATGATAAGGCTTAAAGTGAAAATCTTTCACTTTCTTGACACCAAGCATCACCTTGGTAGCGTAGTTTACATAAGGTTCACGGTACGCTTTTGCTATGAAAGGCACTGTACGAGATGCACGAGGGTTAGCCTCTATTATATAAACTATATCGTCTTTTATGGCAAACTGAACATTGATAAGACCTACGGTGTGAAGGTTTACAGCTATTTTTTTAGTGTGGTCCACTATTTGCTGCATCACAAATTCGCCAAGATTAAAAGGAGGAAGTACAGCGTTGGAGTCTCCTGAGTGAATACCGCAAGGCTCTATATGCTCCATCACACCTATTATATATACGTCTTCTCCGTCGCATATAGCATCTGCTTCTGCCTCTATCGCACCGTCCAAATAGTGGTCTATAAGGATACGGTTGCCCGGGATGTTCTTATTAAGCTCTACTATATGTTCTTCCAACTCTTCTTCGTTTATCACTATTTTCATACCCTGACCACCCAAAACGTATGACGGGCGCACCAACATAGGAAATCCTATCTCTTTGGATATTTCACGTGCTTGGTCTGCTGTTTCTACCACACCGTACTGAGGGAAAGGTATTTTAGCTTCTTTTAGCATAGCTGAAAAACGTCCGCGGTCTTCTGCCAAATCAAGCGCATCATAAGATGTACCTATTATCTTTATGCCGAAACGACTCAGTTTTTCTGCCAATTTAAGCGCTGTCTGACCTCCCAACTGAACTATCACACCTTCTGGTTTTTCATGGCAAATGATGTCATAGATGTGTTCCCAGAACACAGGTTCAAAGTACAATTTATCCGAAGTGTCAAAGTCTGTGGATACTGTTTCGGGGTTGCAGTTTATCATTATGGTCTCATAACCGCACTCTTTGGCTGCCAAAACACCATGCACACAGCAGTAGTCAAATTCTATACCCTGACCTATGCGGTTAGGTCCACTACCCAGCACTATTATTTTTTTGCGGTCTGAACGTACGCTCTCGTTAGCCGATACGCGTTTGCCGTCCACCTCCATATCATTTTCAAAAGTGGAATAGTAATAAGGTGTCTGCGCTGCAAACTCTGCTGCGCACGTATCTACTAATTTCCACACGCGGTGTATGTCAAGTGCCATGCGGCGGTCATGAACTTCACTTTCTTTGCATGAAAGAAGGTGAGCTATCTGACGGTCGGCAAAACCTTTCATTTTAGCTTCCAAAAGCACTGCACGTGGTATGTTTTCCACAGTGTAATTAGATACAAGGCGTTCTGTCTCCACCATTTCCTCAAACTGTTTGAGGTACCACATATCTATCTTTGTTATCTCGTGGATTTTGTGCAGGGACATTCCTATCTTTATAGCGTCTGACACCGCCCATATTCTATCCCAAGAGGCGTGTTTTAGTTTTTCAAGTATTATCTCTTGGTCTTTTATCTCTTTGCCGTCAGCACCTATGCCTGAACGTTTTATTTCCAAAGACTGTGCTGCTTTTTGGATAGCTTCCTGAAAAGAACGTCCTATTGCCATCACCTCACCTACGGATTTCATTTGAAGTCCCAATGTGCGGTCTGCTCCGTCAAATTTGTCAAAGTTCCAACGTGGTATTTTAACTATCACGTAGTCCAATGTAGGTTCAAAAAGAGCTGATGTTGTCTTGGTTATTTGGTTTTGGAGTTCATCCAAAGTATATCCTATGGCAAGTTTTGACGCTATCTTGGCTATTGGGTAACCAGATGCTTTGGATGCCAATGATGATGAGCGAGACACACGTGGGTTTATCTCTATGGCTACTATATCTTCTTTTTCATCGGGAGAAACGGCAAACTGTACGTTACATCCACCGGCAAAGTTACCTATGGCACGCATCATGCGGATAGCCATATCGCGCATACGTTGGAATGTGCGGTCTGAAAGGGTCATAGACGGAGCTATTGTTATGCTGTCGCCTGTGTGTATGCCCATAGGGTCAAGGTTTTCTATGGTGGTGATGATGATGACGTTGTCATTATGGTCTCTTAGAAGTTCCAATTCATACTCTTTCCATCCCATAAGAGCTTTGTCTATCAGCACCTCGTGAATAGGAGATGCTTCAAGTCCACGTTGAAGTAGGTCTTCAAATTTTTCTTTTTCATACACCAAAGATGCTCCGCTACCTCCAAGTGTAAACGAAGGGCGTATGCAAAGAGGAAAACCAAATTCCTGAGCTATTTCTTTTCCTTTCAGATATGAACGTGCTATGTGGCAAGGTGCTGTGCCTACGCCTATTTTGTCCATTAGCTGGCGGAACTGCTCGCGGTCTTCGGTTATGTTTATGGCGTCTATGTCCACACCGATGAGCTCCACTCCGTATTTTTCCCAAACGCCTTTTTCCTGTGCTTCTATGGCAAGGTTAAGTGCTGTCTGTCCGCCCATGGTAGGTAGTACAGCGTCTATGTGTTGTTCTTGGAGTATTTTTTCTATTGATTTGACTGTAAGAGGCAATAGGTACACATGGTCTGCTGTTACTGGGTCAGTCATGATTGTTGCCGGATTAGAGTTGATAAGGGTTACTTCTATTCCTTCTTCGCGAAGTGAACGCGAAGCCTGACTACCTGAGTAATCAAATTCTGCTGCTTGACCTATCACAATAGGTCCGCTACCTATTATAAGTACTGATTTTATATCTTCTCTCTTTGGCATGATGTATGGACTTTTTATTTAATTTCGTTTCAAATATCTAAAAAAAAGGGGTGAAACCCGAAAGTAACGCCCCCTTTTGTATTTTTCAATATCAATTTATCAAAAATATCATCGTTTATTTACTATGACGTTCGCTTGATACTGTAAGTTTTGCGCGCCCTTTTGCGCGACGTGCTGCCAGCACTTTGCGGCCGTTTGCAGTTGACATACGTTCACGGAAGCCGTGTTTATTTACGCGTTTCCTGTTGTGTGGTTGGAATGTTCTTTTCATTTCTTTATTACTTTTTATCTTTGCAGGCAGAACTGATGTCTCCCGACATTTATACTTTTAACGATGTAATCGGGTGCAAATATACAACTTTTTTATCAGTTTCAAACGCTTTCATTTTTTTTTACAAAAAGTTTTTCATTTCCATGCAAAAAAACATTTTAAAGCGTATTTACAGACGGTTACGGTCCTCGCTGTTACCACTTTCCACTTTTTTAGTCTTGGAATTTTTACCCTGTGCAAAGTTCCAACGCACACCCAGTGTTACAGACTGCGCATCCCAACGTGATATAGTCTTTTTCTCAAACTGCGCCCCAGATGAATAAATGGTGTTTTTCATACTGCCGAACACATCATTTACATTTAGAGAAAAGACGAGTCTGTTATTTATACATTTTTTCACTACCGACGCATTGACCATCCACATAGGGTCCACGGTAAGGTTTCCTTGACGTAGTAAAGAAGTGAACCAACCTGACACGTCTGCACTCCACCCTTTTCCGAATGTAAAGTTATTTTGCATACTACCTTGAACGCAAGACAAATAATATGTGTAATCTTTCATGCTTTCCTCAGAATACAGAATAGTCCCATTTAGGTTCATTCCGTACCATTTTGTAATGGTAATAGGTGCCGATGCAGACAAAGACCATGAGTAGGCATTTCCCATATTGATGTGTTTATATATGGTTTTGTTGTAATTATCTGGGTCAATGAGCGTTACCTGCTCCACTGAACCACTTGTCTTGGCATATTCTGCTGAAATGCTATATTTGCCATACAAAACACCAGATATACCATATCTATTTATGTACGAAGGGCGAATGTCTGGATTACCCACAACGGATGAAAATTCGTTTATCGGTATTACAAAAGGATTGAAAATGCTGTAAGAAGGACGAGAAAGACGGCGAGTATAGTTAGCCGATATGCTGTGGAGTTTATTCTCACCAAAAGATTTCATAATGGATACCTGTGGGAAAAAGTCAAAGTAGTTCTGGTCATCTTTTTGCTCCATGGTAAGTGAATACGAAGTCAAAAGAGTGTACTCCATTCTAAGACCTGCCACTGCGCTCCACCCTTTTGGTAACGAAATATTCATCTTACCGTACGCCGCTACCACCTGTTCATTGTAACTGAAAACGTTGTTTCGGGGGTCATCATCATTCCACGCTAAGCCGTCATAAGTGCGGTAATTAGCCTGACTGGCTATGTGGCTATTGGAATATTTTGTACCAGTACTCCATGTTATATTTCCTTCTGACTTATGGTCATAGTCAGAACGCACGCTAAACAAATCCACTGTGGTAGGCGCTGAATAATCGTAAATGTTACTCATTATCTTGCCATTGTCATAGTCATACAGTGCCGAAGAAAAATTATAACCTTTTGTGTTGTTATAAGTATAGTCCCCCACCACTTTGAACGATGAACCTTTTTCATCTGTCTTTATCTTGTAGTATGCGGTAACATTAACTCTGTTATTATTGTTTATGTCTTTCATTTCAGATGTAACATCAAGACCCCCATCGGGAGACTCTTGACGTGTATAACCATCATTTTTAGGGTTATTGCTGTGTCCGTTAGTGTATTCCACAGCCAATCCTATTTCACTCTTTGGAGTCAAATCATACACCATATCCATAGAGGCATAGTGATTCTGAGATTTTGATTTTGAAAAAGAATGAGAATCCTGATGTGCCAGCGTTGTAAAATAATCTGATACTTCTTCTATTTCATTGAGTTGCTGATTATTGTTGTAGTTGTACTGCGCATTGATACTCAGACGGTCTTTGCGAAAAGATGCCTTTATCCACGGAGCAATACTCCAATAACTCTTTTGGGTATAATTCATACCCATAGTGCCGTTAAGCCCTTCTAATGCTTTCTT
>JAQUTH010000132.1 GCA_028709885.1 Flavobacteriales bacterium | reverse complement strand
GGCTTTTTCAGTCTTACCTAAATAGTAGCTATCTCCGTTTGTTTTGGTAATATAGCCTGCACCATTGGTAAGTTGGTTATTATTGGTAGGGATAACAGTTGTATCGGGCAATGCACCCACTTCGGTGGCGGTATAAGTAGGTTTGTTGGCAGCTTTCGCCCATGCGGATACGTCAGATGCTGGTAGTGATGTTGGTTGATTGAGTATTTGTGCTTTTCCGCTTGTTGCGTTCCAGTCGGCATTTACTTGTGCTGCCGGTATTGTTGGTTTGCCGGAGAGGTCATTATATTCGCCTGTGAATGCTACTGTTTTGAGGTCGGAGAAGTATTTTTGTATTTTTCCAAAGAGTATGGCAAGTGTTTCACCAGATATGATATTTGTTCTGGTTGTGGATTGGGTGAATAATGCTGTACTGCTTGATAGGTTTGCACTTGGTGTGGATATGCTTATTCCTCCGTCAGTTATTGAGAGTGAGTAATTGCCGTTTGCCGATGTTATGGTGCAGTTTCCTTTTAGCTTAAATCCTTCTGTTTTTGAGAAATAGAGGTAGTTTAGTATAGACCAGAAAGAGTATAATCCGTTTGTGCCTATCTGTGTGCATTGGTCTATACCTGCAAACTTAATGTAGTTTTGTGCTTCTGATGCGCCTAAAATAGATATGTTAGCTTCTACGGTAAAGGTAGGATAGATGTCTGCTGGTGTGTCTGCTGGTCTTTCTGCCCATGCGGATGTGTAGTTGTGTGTTGCTGTTATTACTATCTTATATGTTCCTCCTTGTGGTAGGTAGGTGCTTATAGTATTTGTGGTGTTTATAGTAAGTCGTTTGCTATCTATGTTTGTTTCGCTTTGGTCTGCGTTTATCATTAGGACTTCTACTTTTGCAATACTGCTACTTTGGCTGAACATTCCTCCGTTTTCTATGGTTAGTGTGCGGTTATTTTGCACTCGGTAGGTAATCATTCCTGCATATGGTACTTGTACGGATGTGATGTTCTGGTATGCTGATAGGTTTATTTCTATGGTGTTTTCACTCATAGATGATGATTGTATATCAGCTGCCATATTAGTTGTTCCGCTTAGTGGTATGTTAGATGTTTCTTCTGCTCCTTGTAATAGTGATTGTAGTGTGGCTATTTCTTCATTTGAAAAGACGATGTTACCTCCATCACCGACTAATTGTTTTTCTTGTATTGAAAATTGTGCTATGTGCCCGTCTTGTGCTTCTATGTGCTTGGCTATGAGGGTATCGGTGTTGATGAGAGAAGTGTTTATCTTTCCTCCGCTGATGATGCTTTCACCTTTTTCTGTGGTGCTATTGTCGCTGAATATTATTTTTCCTGCTATTTCTCCTGCGTCAAGGTCAAAGTATGTTCCGCCGTCCGCACTCTCAATGCGTCCTGTGGTTATAAAACGCCCGTTAATGGTACTACTGCCATACAAAGGGCAAAAAGTTCTATATCCGTCATTTACACTGGATAACACCCCTACCAAGAAAAAATAAAATTCATCGTCAGTATTATATTTAACAGCCTTAGTATCCAAAACCAATGTGCCAGCATCGCCATTTTTATCACAACGAGCATATATGTAATAAGGCTCTTTTTCTACCAAATCGCCCACCGTACCGTCTATAAGATTCCATCGTTTTATCTCATCTTTTTCCATCCCAAAATGAGAAAGTACACCTTCGGAAAAATGAAAACGAGACACATCGCCACCATAGTCAGCCTGCATTACCACACCGTCCAAAACAAACTGTCCCGACATAGCCCCCACACTTAGCATAATGGTTTCTACCGTCTCAGGGCGTATTTTTCCACTGAGAAAATACCCGTCAGTATCAAAAGTCATATCGAGCACTTCTGCTGTTGTACGCGCATTACGGCGAGAACGGCCCACATCAGTAAGATGATTTGTCTTAATGATATTGCTCATCTGCGTAGTATCTTTTATGACAGATTCAAAAACAGATGAGGGCGTTCCATCTCCCAACGTAAGAGTATATCTCCATGGCGAGTACACATCACGCACCACAGAGCAGACTTTAAGAGCTACCGCACCGTCTGTCAAATCAACATCAGCAATATTGATATAATCACCCGCTGAAAATGCTGCACTCCACTGCGATGAAGGAAAATATTTTTTAACAAATAACTCATCCAACACCAGTGAATAACTATAAAGACGTCTTATGCCCTCGGTATATTTTTCTATTGCCTTAACGGCAAGTTTTTCTTCCGCCTCCGCCACATACTCATCTGGCAATGAAATACCAGTGAGAATGTATTTATCGCCCACCGATATTCTAAAAGCAGCATCTGTATCACTGGGATAACTAAAATCATTTTCATCTGTAAAAGGCACCAATGTAAAAGAGCGTTTTGTGGTATTATACCCAGCCACCGTAAAGTCATATCCAGCCAAACCACCAGTATTGAAATGCACCACCGCCGTACTACCAGATAGCAGATAAAGGCTATCTCCATTTTCTTTTTTGGCATTAAGGTCAAACATATCATCATCTGTAAAAACAAGCCTATCATCAGCATTTACAGACGAAACCACCCCCTCACGCGATGGATAAACATCCTCAAATACTACTCCACCCTCTACCAATCCGTATTTCTGCACCACAGCATCGTCCTGAACATACAGCCCATCCCGTACCACAGAAGAAGAATAATCCAACGGCATACCCAGACGTCTGCGCCCTTCTCTGTATGCCGAACCTATATTTTTATTGCTACCATAAGCATACAAACGGGTAACAAGTTCGTTATCATTCGGTTTATCACACGTTAGAGAATACAGTCCATAACCATTACCGTATGAAAAAGTGTATTGACTAATATTTACTCCAAAACGCCCCACCGAGATAGTAAAAACGCCATTTATTGCTTCTACCTTAAAGTCTGCGTCCCAGTTCTCGCACACGGTAGACGTGGCACTTAGCACGTTTTGCACAGAAAAAGAAATGGTCTTGACCTCATCATATTTAGGGACAAAAGCGGCATCTACTTCCGTATCCACAGCCTGCCAAGCCCATACATCACTGCCCCACACTCGGTTCATATTTTGGACTATCATATTCATAAATTCTCCAAAAGTGCCAGTGAACGAAAAATCCACCTCATTTACGTTGTCCGCTCCGCCACTAAAATCATTACTCAGCAGGACATGACCCATAAAATACTTAGCACCATCCAACACCACATGATACGCCAAATGACGGTTTCCCTTTCTTTGCCCTCGTGGTAGAGTATTCAGATAGTATCTCTTGCCGCACATCTGTATGCTATCTCCTATGGCAAAATCTACCGCTGTGGCACTTTCTATATCAAGAGTGAGAGTATCTACACCTCCTAACTGTTCTTCTATTTGTCCGTTTGTTACCCCTCGCAATGGGTTTTTGCTGTTCAGTGCTATACGTTCTCCGTTTTTCTTTTCTAAAATTATCTCTTTCATTTTCTTTTCGTTTTATCTGTTTTCCCAAATATAATAATCAAAAAGGAAATAAAGAAATTTAAAACGAAAAAACGCCCGAAAAAATTTCGAGCGTCTATATTTTTACCTAAAAAGGTACTATTCTCCTGCCACCATAGTTATTTCTATGTTGGCATTTTTAGGTAGGCAAGCTATCTGATAAGCCACACGTGCAGGAGCGGTTTCTTTCTTGAAATACTGAGAATACACAGCGTTTACTTTTTCGAAATCGTTAATATCACGAAGTAAGATAGTGGCGTACAGTACATTTTCATAAGTCATACCAGCGGCAGAAAGTATGTTGCCTATGTTTTCCATAACCAATGTAGCCTCTTTTTCTATACCGCCAAAGACTAATTTATTGGTAGCTGGGTCTATTGCCAACTGACCTGATATGAAAAGCTGACCGTTGTGTTTTACCGCCTGTGAATAAGCACCTATCGGCATAGGAGCTTTGTCTGTCAAGATTATCTGTTTCATGTTAAATGTATTTATGTGTTAGAATGTTACATCAATGACTTGCGATACGTTTTTCTCTGCTCATACTTCAAATCTTTGAGCATATTTGCCTTTATTCCTATAAAGAAACTATAATTGGAATAATAAGACACTGGTGCCCATGAGAAATTAATGTTCCACGTATTTAGGTCTCTGGAAAAAGAGAAACGCACCTCTGCCCATTCGCTTCGCTGGAAATCATAACCGGTGGAGGCTGTCATGCTCCATTTTTTGGTAAAACCAAATGAAGCGTTAAGACCCACCGCATTAGTTATATTAGGTGTGGCAGTAGTCTTGGTGTAGTAGAAAGTCTGAGTAACAGAGACATTCCACGTAGGCGAATACACCATATAACCATTGGCATCATACTCTCCCTCGCTATCTTGGTTTTTATTTTTCTTTTCCAGTTCCAAACCACCGCGATCCTCGTTGCCCATTTCCTTGTTCTTCTTTTTGATTTTTTCCTCCTCTTCTTTTCGGCGATTAAAATCACTGTTAGCTATTGAAAAACTGGAAGTAACCCTCGCTGCTGTCAAACGCGGAAAACAATATTCGTCTATAAGATTATAGTTTTCATCTACCTTGTAAGGGTTTAGCGTCATACCAAACTGAACGCTCAGCTTGTTATTAAAGAAATTGGTACGTGCTGTAATATCGTTAAGGCTCAGTTTGAAACGCGAAGCTGCAAGATTATAAGAAGCTCCGAATGTAAGACCATCCAAAAGTTTTATCTTTTTGGTCTTTGTCCCAGTGGTATCAGACTTATCCAAAACCTTTCCTTCAAAAGTATTGTTAAAAGAAAGACTCACCGTCTGTGATTGACTACCCCACCCAGGAGCCGATGCAGGACCTACACCACCGTCAAAATACGAATAATGCTCCACAGCACTAAGAGGTCCACCAGTCTGCACATCGTAATAATACCCCCAGAATGGAGTGGAAAAGTCCGGACGGAAGCCATAACCCATTTGAATGTTCATCACA
>JAQUTH010000012.1 GCA_028709885.1 Flavobacteriales bacterium | reverse complement strand
TTTTAATGTAATAACCGCGGCTTATAAGAGCATCTTGAAGAGCCAAAAACGCTTTGTCCAATGAAGACTTTGAACTTGATAACTGAGATTGGAGTTTATATTTATCTATGGTAGCTATTTTTTGTCCACGAGACACCTTCTGACCGTTTACAACGAATATTTCGGTAACTGGTTCAGAAGAAGAAAAATTCATATTTGCCTTTTTAGAAGCCTCTATCTTGCCATTGCTTATAGTCTCATACGCAAAATCACCACGTTTAAGGACTTTGACATCTACCACAGGCTCATCCGAAGCTAAAATCTGAGAAACATTACCTTCTTCTTTTTCTTTTTCATCTGAGCAAGCGCAAAGTGTAAGCACCGCCGCTGACAAAATCAATAGCTTATTCATAAGACGTTTAATTGTTTATATATTCTTTTCAAATGTATACTTTTTTTCCGTCAAAATGCCCAACAAAAAGTATTTTAACATAATTTCACAGTTACTATTTAAGAATAGTAAGGCATACCGCAAAATTATCATCAGACAAATGTTCAGCAACATCATCGGGCAGAGTTCCGTCTTTTAACTTTTCATACATCTGCGGACTCAGAACACTCACTATCTCTCCATTTTCAGCACCATTGGCTATACAGCTCATAACGCTACTTTCTCCACTCTCACCAGAGTAAATGACTCCATTTTTCTTATCTATCAAATAAGAATACATCCCCTTACTACGCCAAACATTTCCGAAAATATAATCTTCCGAAGCAATAGTGTGCATTATAGGGCATCTGTACTCATCATTTTTCCAAATCCTATCCTCCACTTCTTTTTTGTCCTCATCTGGAATATTACCAGCTCCAAAATCATATATTAACTCGCTGGTAAGATAACCATCTATATCCAGAATATACTGAGTATTGCTTATAACAGTATTAAAAGCTACCACGTTACCGTAAACAGTAAAAAAATCATCTCCTATTATGGCTCGGTCATCATTAAAACCATCATACTCCAAGACGCGTTTTTTCACAGTCAAATCACTACCTGATAGCACCAAACGTGCACCCTTTGCCTCACCTGTGTTCCATGAAGAAAGTCCAAAAAGGTAGTCTCCGTTTTTAAGACAATGCACCACCCCCACTTCATAAGGCAGATTGACGCGTTTTTTCAATGCTCCGTCTTTGTCATAGACAAATAGTTCATCTTGACGTCCGTCCACAATGTGCATATCGCCGTTTTCATCCACATCAAAAGCCGATATTTGATTGTACTCATCTGGTCCTTCTCCTTGGCGGTCTAAGCAGTAAACACCACGTCCATTCATATCAAATTTCAGTAGTTTGAAATGTCTGTTCTTTCGGTACAAAATATAAATGTTTTCGCCTTTTATGACCATATCATCCACGTTATCAAAAATGTACTGAGGGTCTTGCGATGAAAAAAGCACATACCTGCGGTTTTTTATCATGTCATTAGGTATTTCGGCAATCGTTTTTTGCTCTTTCAATTCTACATCTTGGACACTGAACGAAGGTTTTTTGGTGCCACTACACGCCATAAGAGTGGCAAAGATGGCGAGCAATAGTATTTTTTTCATCTTTGGTGTAATTGTTGTTTATACATTAGACTGCTTTTTTGGAAAGAAAGTTTCATAGAAACATCTTCATTTTAGTTATATTTTTTTTACAGTATTTTTCTTAAACATAATGTTGTAAAAAATAAAAAACGCCTCGCAATGCGAGGCGTTTTTTATTTATCGGAGAAAAGTACAATGTCGTGCATGCAACAATCCATATCATCCGTATTTAGATGATGATAAAACTTAGTATGACACCCACAACACTCCCATAGCGCCTCTGTTTCCTGCACATCACTTCCGACAAAGATTACTTTTCCTTGCACTATTTTTTCTTTTAATTCATCATTCAAATAAGCATCAGAGCATAGCACATCGGCTATTTGTTTTGATGCACATACAGGACACTCCAATGGTTTTTCTTTGAAAAATCTTTTTTCTCTACTATTACTATTCATAAAAGTTTTTGGTTTAGTTAATAAATTATTTGGGGATAATGAGCTTATTGCTTTTCACAATGTAAATACACATTTAAATAATGTAAAATATTTACTTCACTTATATTAAAATTTTTAGGTAAAAAAAGCACATAAAAATATGCGCTTTTTATACAAATATATTGGGCTATTAAAATTTAAAGCTACTACTGTTTAACTCCTGCTGTGTCTTTGACAAAGGAATAACATGGCTTTTCATAGTAGGTTTATGCATAGAATCTGTGCTTCCATTTACTACATAAAGACCTTTTCCTATTGCATCAAAACATTTTGTCTGGTCATTGTTTTGGTTATTTATCATATCAGAGAAAGTACCTGTTATCTCTCCTGCTATCCATTTAGAGAACTGAGGGTATACCAAATCAATAGATACATTTTCCTTAGGATAATTGAACCAATCTACACCTACTTTCTTTTCGCCTTGATAGTATATGTTACCAGTATTAGTTATAACTAATCCATAAGGGCGATTTTCGCTATCCAGCATATCGGTAGTTCGTTTAGTACTAAGAGCATACAAACGTTGTCCATTGTCCACTTCTATAAACCAGTTGACATATATAGGGTCTGTTGAATTCATAAAATACAACGCATTGCTGGCATACCATGTGGTATAGTCATAAACGCAATATTCGCTTTTTGTCTCATACAAAGTGTTTATCATATCTTTATCGCCAGAACTGGCAAAGAATTTTGAACGAACATCCTCTGCTATTATCACTCCTTCTTTTAGCAGTGTATTTCCTTTGTAAATGTCGCAACCAAGAGTTATTTTCTTTGTACTTCCCAGTGCTATTGGTTGTATTGCAAAGGAAAAACGTCTGTCATTTCCTGCTGCATATGCCCCTGTGGCTGTTTTTGTTTCGTATCCCACATGGAATACAAAGTCATTATAATCATAATCTCCACTTCTTGAATCTTCAAATGCTATTACCTGCCATGAAGAAGCTGAATTGTCAAGTTCATTATTAAATGGTTCAACATAATTTACCTGAGGAGTTTCTCCCTTAGCCAAAAGAATAGTCATGGGTTCTGTGGCTATTGCTACTGTTTGTTGATTTACTGTTACAACAGCAGCTTTGCCAGCTTGGATAGGCACACTATACTCTTTGGTAGTTATGACATTATTCATATCTATCTTCTGAGTATCTGGCTCAACAGCCTTTGGCGCCTTAACACATGATGTTGTCGCTAAAAGCATAGCGACAATTATTATTAGATTTTTCATCATATAGTTTTATTAAATACTTGTCTTTCAAATCTTTCCCTCCGCAAAAATATAATATATTATTATATTAAAAAAATTCCATTAAATCTTTTTCCTGTTTTTTCATTCACAGATACTTGTAGGCGAATTTTATTTTTTTTCATTCAAATAGCATCTTTTTTGAATAGCTCCCGTCATTTTTTACTCAAAGCAATACATAATATATTGTAACGAGAAATGGCGCCCATAGGGCGCCATTTATAAACTTTATAAAAAGTAAGATTAGTATTTGTAACCTACACCGTTTTTAGCAGCTTGAGTACCTCCAAGAGTATTACCGCTGGATGCACCAACTGCTTTGTTACCAGAGACAAACAAAACAAATGGGCAACCCATAGCAGCAGCAGCCTGTTTCATTTTCTCAATGGCTTTTTTATCATTACCATTATCGGTACGCATATTGAAAATACTTGTTTTACCACGTACTTCATCTACACGTTTAAGACCAGAAATAAGAGCTTTGTCTTCTACAACTATCACTTTATTCCAGTCAGAAGCGCCATTTATCTCTATTTTTGGAGATATTTCTTCTACGCGACCGCTTTTACCATATTTGATAGTGCCAACAGCATATTTACTTATAGTCTGTTCAGCATCCTCATTTACATATTTGTAAATGATAGTAAATTCATTTACACGTATCACGTTGCACTCTACGGTAGTACCGTCGTGTTTATTTAGGATATCATTCTGTGCAAATGCTGCCAATGAAGATATCATAAGCGCGAAAAGTAAAAAGATTTTTTTCATGTTTATATATATTATGTTGTTATTATTTTAGAATACAAAACCCACTTTAAGCCCCAAAGAACGCATCTTGTTGCCCTGAGTAAAACGGTTGATGTCATAGCCAAGGCTGACGTTCAACGCTTTTTTACCTTCCAATTTAAACTGAGCACCTACCGCTGGGACTACCAAATAGCCATTATAAGTGGTAGAGTTGGCAAAAAGAATGTTATAACCACAGTCCAATGAAACAAATAGTTCAGTACGTTTGCTCACAGGCAGGTATCCTTTGGCATTGCCATACAGAGGTATTGCCGATGCTGAATCTCCACTTTTTGAGTAATGGTCATACCCTACACCCACACCTGCAAAGAAATATGGGCAAAAACGGATACCATTAAGTACGTGAACACTAAGTTTATCCACTCCATAATCTCCCACACCAATACCATAACCGACATTCACTTCGCCTTGGTACGATATTTTATTCTGTGCAAATGCGACATTTACCATAAGTAAAGCCACTATTAAAATTAATGTTTTTTTCATATTTTTAGTTTTCTATTGTTAAGTTTTAATATTTGGTTACAAATATATATTATTTATTGTTTGTTTTGAAAAAAGTTAAATTATTTTTTCAGAAATTCTTCAACAGCACTATGGCTCACTATTTTATCCTTGAAAAAAACATTTGCTTTTTCCATCTGTTCGGTAGAAGCTCCCATAGAAAGAAGGATATTATTAAGGTGCATTTTCATGTGTCCTCGCTGTATTCCACTGGTAACCAAAGACCTCACAGCACCAAAATTTTGCGCCAAGCCAACACTCGCCGTTATCATCATCAGCTCCTTAGCCGAAGGATTACCCAAAATATCCATAGAAAGACCAGCCAAAGGATGCAGACGCGTAAGTCCGCCCACCGTACCGATAGCAAGAGGAACATCCATCCAAAAGCGAAACACTCCGTCTTTTACCTCAGCCGTAGAAAGCGACGAATATCTCCCTTCACGTCCAGCATAAGCATGAGCGCAAGCCTCCACTGCACGAAAATCATTACCAGTAGCTATCACCACAGCGTCTACACCATTCATAATGCCTTTGTTATGCGTAACAGCACGCTCGGTACATAAGTGCGCTATGCGGACAGCTTTTACAAATTTTTCACAAAAAACGCTACCGCTCATATCCCCGTCAGCCATATCATCCACAGGAGCTGAAACTTCCACATGAGCCACACATTCAGGCGTGTAATTAGACAGTATGCACATTATTATTTGCAATTCACCTGCTATTTTTTCTTCTTCAAAAAGACGTTTGAACTCCTGAGCCAAACATTCCAAAGTGCTATTGATAAAATTTGCACCCATGCTATCCATCGTATCTGCACTGAGATCTATCTGAAAATAATCTTTCTCCACATCAGTTTTATCCACCAACGCCAAAGACGTGATACCACCGCCTCGTTCGGTCATTTTTTTAGTAATAGGCTCACACGCACGCAAAAGATTATCTTTCACTTTTTCAAAAAATGCAAATATTATTTTTTTATCTCCTTTATAATATAGGTGTATTTGCCCTTTTTTTACAGCCTTTTCCACAGATGCCTTAAAACCACCTCGCTGTGCCCAAAAAGAAGCCGATTTACTGGCTGCTGCCACCACAGAGCTCTCCTCTATTGCCATAGGAACACAATAAAAACGTCCGTTTACCATGACATTTGGCGCTACCGAATATGGTATGTAGTAATTTGCCAATGTGTTTTCGGCAAAACCGTCATGAAGAGATTGGACAGTTGGGTCTTGAAGATTATATTTTGAAAGCAACTCACACGCGGCGGGAGCATCAGAGGTAAACAGTTTAGTTATCAGTTCTGTTTTTTCTTCTTTGGTAAGACGTGAAAAATTCCGTATCATTTGGTTCATTGGCTCTTTGTTTTTCTGTACTAATGTTACAAATATACTTTTTTTAGCTGAAAACACTGTTATAAATATCTATCAAACATTAATTTAAGGCATAAAAAAAACAATAGAAAAAAATAATGTTAATATATCCTTTTAGGTTTTCTCTATTAAGCAGAAAATCATATATTTGCACAATCTTAAAAAGAGAATAACATTAATTATAAATATATCTAATTAAAATGACAAAAGCAGATATCGTAGCGAAAATTGCGGAAGCGAAAGGAGTTGAAAAAGCAGAAGTTCAGGCAACTGTGGAGGCTTTTATGGATGAAGTAAAATGCGCTCTTGAAGCAGGTAACAATGTTTATCTTCGCGGATTCGGTAGTTTTATCATCAAACGTCGTGCTGAAAAAACAGGACGTAACATTTCTAAAAACACCACCATCAAAATTCCTGCACACAACATCCCTGCATTCAAACCTTCTAAGGTTTTCGTAGACGTTGTAAAAGAATCTAAATAAGAAAATAAGGGCTATCTTTAAGGGAAAAAGATAGTGTCGTATAAAATTTATTAACCTTAACACCATAAGCAAATGCCAAGCGGAAAAAAACGTAAAAGACATAAAGTGGCCACTCACAAACGTAAAAAACGTAGAAGATTAGACCGTCATAAAAAGAAATAATCATTTCTTTTGGGTCTATGGGCCTTCTGACACCATCGGTGTCATAGATATATAGCACCCTTAATATCTAAGGGTGCTTTTTCACATTATACGACTGTATTTTCTTGTCATTACCTAAATGGTAATATGAAGATAAACTGTACAGCGAAATAACCAAAACAAAAGAAATAGTGAGCACAGAACTGATAATTAACGCAAACGGAGCGCACGTGGCAATAGCCTTGCTGGAAGACGGTAAGCTGATGGAATACCAGACACAAGACGCCCAAAGCGATTTTCTGGTAGGCGACATTTACGTGGGACGCATCCGCAAAGTCATACCGGGACTTAACTCCACATTTGTGGATATAGGTCATGAAAAAGACGCTTTTTTGCACTATAACGACCTCGGTCCACAGATAAAATCTCTGCTCAAATACATTAGAAACACACAGTCAGGTAACCAGAAAAGTGCCATGTTAGACGGTTTCAAAATGGAACCTAACATAGAAAAAAATGGCAAGATAGCTGATATAATGCCACAAGGCACGCCCATTCTGGTACAAATAACAAAAGAAGCCATTTCTACCAAAGGTCCCCGACTTACATCCGAAGTGTCTATCCCAGGACGTATGTTGGTGTTGGTACCTTTTAACGATAAAGTGGCTATTTCCCAAAAAATAAAACGCAAGGAGGAAAGAGACCGCTTGCGTATGGTATTGGACTCAATGCGCCCCAAAGGGTTCGGACTGATAGCCCGCACCAATTCTATGGGACAATCCGCATCTGACCTCAAAGCAGACTTAGATGCTCTGGTTTCCAAATGGGAACTAACGTACACGCATCTGAAAAGCGAAAAAGTAAAAGCCCGCGTGCTGAGCGAAGAAGACAAGATTTCAGGCATTCTAAGAGACCTTTTCAGCGATTCATTTACATCCATAGTAGTGGACGACGAATCTCTGTTCCTTGAAATATCAAATACGGTAGCTTCCATAGCTCCCGGACGAGACAAAATAGTAAAACTGCACACCGATAGTGTGCCTATTTTTGAAAAGTACGGTGTTGACCGCCAAGTAAAAACCTCTTTCGGACGTTCAGTGCCAATGACAAAAGGCGCTTATTTGGTAATAGAACACACTGAGGCTCTGCACGTTATAGACGTAAACAGTGGAAACCGTCTAAATGCCAAAGAAGACCAAGAAAACAACTCTTTGGAAGTAAATTTAGTAGCAGCAAAAGAAATAGCACGCCAGCTAAGACTGCGAGACATGGGCGGTATCATCGTGGTGGACTTCATAGATATGATGAAGAGCGAACACCGTAAGATACTTTATGAAAAACTGTGTGAGTTTATGAAAACAGACCGCGCACGCCATAAAGTTCTCCCTCCAAGCAAATTTGGGCTGATACAAATCACCCGCCAACGTGTTCGTCCTGCCACCGATATAGAAACAGCCGAGCCTAACCCTGAGGGTACTGGTGAAACTATTACCGCACCTATCAATATCATAAATGAGATAAATGAAGCATTGGAGCAGTTAGTTAAATCCAAAAAATACTCATCATTTACGCTCCACGCTCATCCATTTGTGGCTGCATTTCTGACAAAAGGGATTGTATCCATACGCACTTCATGGTTTTTCAAGTACGGCAAATGGATAAAGATAGTTCCACGAGACGCCTTCAAATACCTTCAATACGGTTTTTTTGATAGTAAAGGGAAAATGATAAAATAGTGTATTTCTAATTATTTAGAGCATATTTAAAACAAATCGGGCAGCTAGAAAGCTGCCCGATTTTATATGTGGATACTACGTTATTTCACTTCATCTGGAAAACGAAGAGTTACCATAACCACCTTGTTAGGACGTGTGTAAATACCGCCATTTGATTTGTTAGGAAGCTCACCCTTTTTGTTGCCGTCTTTGTCAAAAATGACAACAAGTCCAGACTCATCCAGCCAGTAAACATCGTTTGTAAGAGGGTCTACCGATACATCATAAATGGAGCGGAAACCGTAATCTCGTGGTGAAACTCCATTAAGTGCATCCTCAGATGTGTCATTTGCAAGTGATGTGCGTGTAAAATATGTTTCGTATGTTATGTAGCTAAACGCACAAGAGTATATATCTATTGCATTGATAGCAAGTGCTTTGGCTGCAAAATTTTCATATGATTTTACCACTTTATTGGTAGTAACGTCTATTTTAGAAAGAGTCATATCTTCATCCACCCAGTTACCCCATGTTGTGCAGTACAACATTCCATTTGGTCCAAATGCCAAACGGTTAGGGTTTTTAGGCACTGTGATAGTTGCTGTTTCTTGCATTGTAGCTGTGGAAATAACAGATATTGTTGTTCCATTTCCACCGTAGCTATCTCCTTCTTTTCCTGAGTTTGCCACATACACATATCCGTCTTTGGTTACTATGCCTTCGCTGAATTTTTCGCTAAGAGATATGTTTTTGGTTATAGTCATAAGTGTGGTGTCTATCACTTCCACTCCGTGATTCCATGTAGAGACAAATACTTTTCCGTCTGTACCCACAGCATAACGTGGCGATGCGTTAGCGGCAAGTGTTATTTCCGATATCAAAGCACCTGTGTATGAGTTCAAAACGATGATTTTGTTGCTGATATTGACAACAATGTACGTTTTGCTTCCATAAACTATTACATCTGTTGCGGTGTCGCCTATTCCTGATGTCTCAGTAGGGTTTTGCGAAGCAAAATAGTCATTTTTCAGGGTTTTGGTACTAAGGTCATAAAAGGCTAATTTGGAATCATTTTTGTTGGCTGTGCCTTCTGAAAGGATGTAATAACCAATGGTTTGGTCATGGTAGGTTGGTTCTTTTTCCCCTTTTTGGCAGGAAAATAACGCCAAAGTGCTAAGAGATAGAACAGTAAAAAATTTTTTCATAATAAAAATTAATATAAATAATTGAATATTATGATTTTACCATAGCTTTGGCAATGGCGGTTTTCCACGCACCTATAAATATAAAATGACAAAAAAGCTAAACACTGTAATGCCTTTATATTTTATCCCATTCGCCGCAGGAGTAAAATCGTTTTTTTAAGCAAATGGCAGGTCTTCTGACTTGTTTCATATATCGCCTTCCCAACTTCTAAGAGTCAGTGGCAAAGAGTGATATTCATTACCAAAAATGGTAGAAACTTACAGCAGCGGGAACTGTTGCCGATTTTAACGACATTCCCTATTACTTTCCATTCAATGTTTTTGTCTGGAAACCATTGCTGTGCAAAGATACTATTTTTCTATATATATAATTACATTGTCAATTAAATGTTTTTTATATCTTTGTCTGGAAATCTAAAACTATTAATTAATAAATCAAAAAAAGATGAAAAAAATTCTATTAGCACTCATTTTAGTAGCAGGACTAACTATTTCTGCTAATGCACAGTCATTTGAAGGAAAAGGGAAAAGCGACCTTTCAGTAGGCCTTGCATCTGGTTTTAACAAATATGACAAACTGGGAGTACAAGCTAACTATAACATTGGGGTACATGATTTCGTTTCTGTTGGAGCACAGGTAAATATGTGGTTTTCAGACTTTAACATGTACATAGGCCCACGTGCCAATTTCCACCTTCTTAACTGCATAGACCCTTCTACGGTGAGCAAATTTGACGTTTATCTATCTGCCACTATGGGCGTGCGATTTGGCGACAAAACACAGTTTGCTGCCGGCGGTTATGTAGGTGCCAAATACGACCTTTCTGACGCCATTGCTATAAAAGCAGAGGTAGGTTCTAACCCTATGTTGGGCGTAGCATTCAAATTTTAAGAAAAATATTTTCAAAAAAAAGCGGGTCAAAATGACCCGCTTTTTTTGTTCTAAAAGAGATTATTCTATGGATAAATCTTCAAGCATTTTTTCTACCGATGAGAGGTCTGGAGTGATAATAACCTCTGTGCGACGGTTACGAGCGCGGTTATCGGCATTGGTATTGGACAAAAGAGGCTCGTACTGACTGCGTCCTGCGGCCGTTATGTTCTTTGGGTCTATGTTTTTGTTGGCTGTTACCAGACGTACTATTGTGGTGGCACGCATTACGCTAAGATCCCAGTTATCGCGTATATTACCAGAGGATTTGTAAGGAACGTTATCGGTATGTCCTTCTATCATTATCTTTATATTAGGCTGTGTTACAAGCACTTTTGTTATCTCGTCTATGGCGCGTTTCCCTTCTTCGTTCACCTGCCAGCTACCAGAAGGGAAAAGAAGACGGTTTTCCAGAGAGACGTATATTTTACCGTTGCGTTGGCTTATGGTTAGTCCTTTGCCTTCAAAACCGACAAGGGCTTTGGTGAGGGAGTTTTTTATGGCGGACAGTTTGCCTTGGATGTTGCTTATCATGCCTTCAAGCTGTGCCACGCGTGTTTCACGGGCTTTGAGGTCTGCTTCTTTTTTAGATAATGCAGATGTTAGCGAGGCGATGTTCTCTTCTTGTTTTTTCAGATTTTCAAGATATTCACGGGACTGCTTAGACGATGCGTCCAAAAGGTTTTCTTTGCTTTTAAGTGCCTGTGTATATGCTTTTAGTGTTTCATCGTATTTGTTTCGCAATGTGAGCAGTTCTGCTCGGTCTTTTTCATTCTGTTTTTTAAGTTTTGATAGTTCTGACAAAAGGGATACCGTGCTATCTTTATAACGCTGGGCATCAGACATATTTTTTTGGTTTTCTAACGATAGAGCTTCATTTTCAGCTAACGCTTCATTGTGGCGTGTTTGAAGTTCTGTGTATAGTTTTTTAGATACACAACTACTCATTGTTATGGCTATAAAGAGTATGAAAATTAGTGTTTTACGCATTTTAAAATCGTTTTTTATTTGTAGATACGAAGATACGGGTTTTTCTTTATATTTCACATTATGTTTTTATAGGAGAAAAAGTTCTGGTTATGTTGAAAAAAAGCGCGCAACAAGAAAAAATCACCATCAAAAACATTGGTAATCAAATAAAAATCAGTACATTTGCACGCTCTTTATGCACGAGGTATATAAAACATAAAGGGTAAAAAATAAAATAAAAAAGTAAAATCTCCAGCGCAGAAGTCCTCGTGATGTTTTTTTGCGGAGCGCAGGATACAAAAAAATTTTTCCTAATATCATGTCAAAGGAAAATCTATCAGCTACTGGTGTAGCGGATTTTGACTGGGAATCATTTGAGAGCGGCGTAGTCGTATCAAAGGACGAACAGACTAAAATGCAACAAATGTATGAAAACTCACTCAGTGGAGTAAACGAACACGAAGTAGTAGAAGGTACAGTTGTAGCAAAAAATGACCGTGAGGTTATAGTAGACATCAACGCAAAATCAGAAGGTGTAATACCAACATCTGAATTCCGTTATAACCCAACTCTTGCAGTAGGTGATAAAGTGGAGGTTTTGGTAGACCGTCAGGAGAACAAAAACGGACAGTTGGTTCTTTCTCACAAGAAAGCACGCGCTATCAAGGCTTGGGACCGTGTAAACGCAGCATTTGAAAGCGGCGAAATAGTAAACGGTTTCGTTAAATGCCGCACCAAAGGCGGTATGATAGTTGACGTATTTGGCATAGAGGCATTCTTGCCAGGTAGCCAGATAGACGTTAAACCTATCCGCGACTACGACCAGTTCGTAGACAAGACTATGGAATTCAAGATAGTCAAGATAAACAACGAATTTAAGAACGTGGTAATATCTCACAAAGCTCTTATCGAAGCCGATATAGAAGAGCAGAAGAAAGAGATAGTATCAAAACTGGAAAAAGGACAGGTATTGGAAGGAACTGTCAAGAACATCACATCTTACGGTGTGTTCATAGACCTTGGCGGTGTAGACGGACTTATCCACATCACAGACCTTTCTTGGAGCCGTATCAACCACCCATCAGAGGTTGTTACCCTTGACCAGAAAATCAACGTCGTTATCCTTGACTTTGATGAGGATAAAACACGTATCCAATTGGGTCTAAAACAACTACAAGCTCATCCTTGGGATGCTCTGTCTGAAACTTACAAAGTAGGCGACAAAGTAAAAGGTAAAGTAGTAGTTTTGGCAGATTACGGAGCATTCGTAGAAGTAATGCCAGGCGTAGAAGGACTTATCCACGTATCTGAAATGTCTTGGAGCACACACCTACGTTCAGCTCAGGATTTCGTCAAGATAGGGGACGAGGTTGAAGCAGTTATCCTTACACTTGACCGTGAAGAGCGCAAGATGTCTTTGGGTATCAAACAGCTTACACCAGACCCATGGGAGAACATAGCAGAGAAATACCCTGTTGGCTCTAAACAAGTGGGAACAGTTCGCAACTTCACTAACTTCGGCGTATTCGTAGAGTTGGAAGAAGGCATAGACGGACTTGTTTACATCTCTGACCTTTCTTGGACTAAGAAAATCAAACACCCATCTGAATTCTGCAAAATTGGCGACAAACTTGACGTAGTAGTTCTTGAGCTTGACACTGAAAACCGTCGTCTATCTTTGGGACACAAACAGACAACTGAAAACCCATGGGATGTTTACGAAAAAGCATTTGCGGTAGGAACAGCAGTAAAAGGAACAGTTTTAGAAGTATTTGAAAAAGGCGCAACAGTAGGCTTTGAAGGATACGAAGGATTGGAAGCATTCTGCCCACCACGTCACCTTGTAAAAGAAGACGGAACAACACTTGCCAAAGGTGAAGTAGCAGATTTCAAAGTTATAGAATTCAACAAAGAGTTCAAACGTATAGTCGTTTCTCACACTTCTACATACAAAGAAGAAGAGGCTCGTCCACAACGTGAACAAAAAGAATCTAAGAAAGCACCTGCTGAAAAAGTAGAGCAAGCACCTGAGATGAAATCAACTCTTGGAGACCTTGACGCTTTGGTAGAGCTTAAAAAGAAAATGGAAGAAGGTAAATAATACCAAGACATCCATTTAAAATATGCCGCCTCGTTCATAGAACGGGGCGGCTTTTTATGATATACATACCAGCTTATTCAAAACTGCACAAGCTAAACTTTATAAAGTAACACCTAATCTTAGCATAATAAAAGGTCCTTTAACACTAAACAACACATTGGTATAAAGCAAATTATTCATCTTTCAGTCCGCTTAGGACCAAAAAAATGCAAAACAAAACATTGAAAAGCGCAAATATATAGAGTACTACATTGGAATGATTACCCATTTCATCTGGGCATAAAAAAACCGCGCCGAATGGCGCGGTTTTTTTAATATCAATATTGATTATTGGATACCCAATTTCTTTTTAACTGGCTCTATAATGTCTATACCGCCTCCGTCATAGATGATAACACCTTTTGATGAGTCAAATACATATATAAGTCCTTTTTCTTTTGAAATAGCGTCTATGGCATCCTGAGCTTTCTTGAATATAGGAGCGTAAAGTTCATTACGTTTTTTCTCCAATTCGCTCTGAGCTGACTCTTGGAAAGTCTGGATACGTGCAGCACGGTCCTGCATTTCCTTTGAGCGTGTTTGGTTCATTGCCTCGCTCTGTTTAGCTGCTTCGTTGCTGTATTTCTGCATCAGATTTTGATACTCAGTAGCCATTTTTGTGTAGTCGGCTTCAAAACCTTTTGCCATAGTTTCCAACTGAGCGTCTGCTTTTTTGGTTTCAGGCATTAAGGATATCAATAGTGGAACGTGTAAGTGTCCCAATTTAGCCTGCGCAGCAACAGAATTTACACCCAGTGACAGTATTGCAGCTAAAATTAAAATCTTAATTACTTTCATTTCTTAACGTTTTTTTGCTGTTTATTCTTTTTTGTTATCTTTTTCCATTTTTCTTAAAATGACGTCGCTAATATCCGAAAATTTATCGACATATAAAACAGTCATTTCAGATTTATCTAACACTACGCTTATTTTATTTTTCTGAGCATAATCATTTATATGTGAACGTATTGTCTGTAAGATAGGCTCTAAAAGACGTCTCTTTTCCGTTACATACAAACCATTTGGTCCGAAAAACTCTATTCGCATACTGTCTATTTGCGCGCCGATAGAGACTATTTTGTCTGAAACTGTCTCCGCAACATCCTGTGGCAATAACATTTTTTGTATAGTGAAATCTTCTTTCAGACTGTCATGAACAGCGGTGAGGCTGTCTATTTTTTCTTTCCAGAGTACTTCCCTACCCTCAATGTATCGCTCGGCTGTTTGGTATTGTGGCAGAGATGATGTTATTTTCTTCATATCAACCACCGCAACCCGCGCTATGTATGTCTGAGAGCACAATAGTCCTCCACACAAACATAATGCCAAGGTAGCACATATTTTTGTTTTAATATCAAATATGCGCCGTTTTAACACCTTTTTAAGATATTAGAACATGTTTTGTCCCAGAGTGAAGTGGAACTCCCATTTGCTTTCTTCGCCTGGCATTGGGTCAAATCCGTAACCGAAGTCAAAGCCCAAAAGACCAAACATAGGCATATAAACGCGAATACCTGCACCGGCACTGCGGTGTAATTTGAATGGATTATATGTTTTAAGGTCTGCATAGGTGTTACCTCCTTCGGCAAATAGCAATGCGTATATGCTGGTGGTAGGGCTCATGGATATAGGGTAACGCATTTCTACGGTAAATTTATTGTAGATAGGGTCTCCCTCTGATGCCGCTGCCGTGCTTGACGCTATGGTGTTGTCCTTATAACCACGCAGTGAGATTATTTCACTACCGTAATATCTGTACTGAGACATTCCGCTACCTCCCATTTGGAATCTTTCAAATGGTCCTAAGCCTACGTTGTGATTATACATACCAAGATAACCAAATTCTGCGTTTGCAACAAAGACTAACTTGGCAACTATGTTATTATACCATGTTATTTTTGCTTTTACTTTGTAGTATTCAAGCCATTTGAATCTCTCAACATCTGTAAGAGCTGGGTCTGTGTAGTCTTTTCCGTTGAAAAGAGAATATGGTGGGGTTAGCTGTGCAGAAAGACTAATGTCTGAACCGTATGTTGGGTATATCGGGTTGGAACCAGATGAACGGCGTGTGATACCCAATGTTAAATTAAGGTTATTTGACACACCTGTATCAAAATTGTTATATAGTCCCCAGTTATAGTCTTTCCAGTCATAACGGCTGTAATTTATTCCTAATGAAGCAGAGAAATAATCATCCGGCCAACCAAGACGTTTACCCAATGCTATACCTCCACCGAACATAGACAGACTACCTTCAAGTCTTTCCGATGTGTAGTAGTTATACGCTTCCTGACGTGTATAGTACAGAGAAGTGGTGATGGATAATGGACGACGTCCTCCTAACCATGGTTCCATAAATGAGAACTGGTAAGATGTGTATCCCTGAGATGCTTGGAAACGCAATGACAATGTTTGTCCTTGTCCCATAGGAAGTGGTTTCCATGCTTTTTTATTGAAAAGATTTTTAAGGGAAAAGTTGTTAAATGACAGTCCTACCGTTCCTATGAACTGTCCTCCACCCCATCCTCCTTGGAGTTCTATCTGCGATGAGTTTTTCTCAGATACGGTATAGTCTATATCCACAGTCTTTGTGGTAAAGTCTGGTTTTGGGTCTATTCCTATATTTTCAGCATCAAAGAAACCAAGAGCACCTATACGTTGTTGGGTTTGCATGATGGACGTTTTAGTAAAAAGGTCGCCTGGTTTGGTGGTAAGCTCACGATATACTACATTATCAAATGTACGTGTATTTCCTTTCACTGTTATCTTGTCTATATATGCCTGTTCGTATTCCATAATACGTATTTCAAGGTCTATGGAGTCTCTTTCTGCATTTACCTCCACTGGAAGTATCTGTGCAAAAAGGTAACCGTTGTCCATGTAAACGCTCTGAACGTCTCGTCCGTCCTTAGAACCGCTAATACGTTTGGCAAGAAGCTCTCCGTTATAAACATCTCCGGCGGATATTCCGAGAATGTTTTGTAGCTGTTCAGTAGAAAATTTACTATTACCCAGCCATTTTACCGAGCGATAGTAATACTTGTTACCTTCATTTACGTCTATGTCTATATCCAGAGTGTTGTCTTCCTTGTTCCATGTCATAGTGTCGGCTATAACTTTGGCATCACGGTAACCCAATTCCTTGTATTTAGCCACTATGGATGCCAAATCTTCCTCATACTTGTCATCTTGAAATTTAGATGGTTTGAAAATATTGAGGTGTTTCATCTGCTTGGTTTCCTTCATCGCTTTGCGAAGCTTGTCATCAGATAGGACTTCGTTGCCTCGGAAATTGATGCTATTGATACGCACGCGCTCACCTTTGTTAAGTTCTATGGTTACTTTGTATCCGCCACCTTCACGTGTGGTGTCTGGTTGAGATGTGAAAGAGACTTCGGATGATAAATATCCGCGTTTTATATAGCGTTTTTTGATATAGTTCTTTACAGACTGTATAAGGTCTTGGCTTATCTTGGAATTGGCATTCATGTTCAAATCCTTGGCAAGGTCATCTTGAAGGGATTTGTTCACACCTATATATTTTATGGAAGTGATAGGTTTTCGCTCCTCCACTTTTATTTCAAGGTTTATTTTGTCTCCGTCTATACTGAGAACGTATATTTCCACGTTGTCAAAAACGCTATAATTCCACAGACGGCGTATGGCACTGCTTATCTGTTCTCCCGGTATTTTTATCTTTGAGCCTATAAAAAGTCCAGACCCTTTGATAACTGAAACATCTGTATAGATGCTACACCCTGTAACTTTTACGTCATTGATAGTATATGTCTTTTCAGACGAAAGAATGCCTGAACTCTGCTGTGCATACAACATTGAAATCAAAGATGACAATGCAAATATTATAACTGCCGTGTAAAGTCTTTTCACTTTGCTATTGGTATTATTTATTCTATTTATTATTTATTTTGTTGCTCCAATTGTTCACTTGTCTTTCCGTAGCGCCGTTCTCGGCTGGTAAAATCTTTCAGAATATCGGTAAATATTTTTTCTGAAAAATCAGGCCACAATACTGGCGAAAAATACAGTTCAGAGTATGCTATTTGCCACAAAAGAAAATTGCTAATCCTCTGTTCTCCGCTGGTGCGTATAAGCAAGTCTACCGGTGGTAACCCTGCTGTATACAAGTGATTTTCTATGGTGCTTTTATTTATTTCCTCTACTTTCAATTTTCCTTCTGCCACATCAGATGCTATCTTTCGTGCAGCGGAGACTATCTCGGTCTGTGCGCTGTAATTCACCGCTATGACCAATGTCATATTCTGACAATGAGCGGTTTGCTCCACGCAGTAATCAAACTCTTCTTTCATGCTATCAGAAAGACGAGTATCATCGCCGATGTATCTAAAACGCACTCCGTTCTTTAAAAACGAAGACAGTTCATCTTTCATGCTGGATACCATAAGGTTCATTATGGTAGACACTTCCATTTTAGGACGCGCCCAGTTTTCCTCAGAAAAAGCATACAAGGTAAGGCAGGATATTCTGTTTTCAAGGCACACTTTTATGCTGTCCCTGACAGAACGAACACCGCTTTTATGCCCAAAAACACGAGCAAAACCTTGTTTTTTAGCCCAACGACCATTACCATCCATAATGATGGCCACGTGCTTAGGTAACTTATCTTTTTCTATATCCATTTAAAAAACTATCTTTTTATTCTTTTATCATTGGCAGTAGCAATCCCTCATTCCCCACAGATAATCTATTCTTATCTCTAAAAAAACGCCCCAGTCATTTCCTGACGTTCCTATCATTCGTTTATACTGCGGTACCGAGGGCTCAAAATATTTGCTTTTTGGTGCAGAAAAATCCATATCATCCGATAGGTAATACACCGCTGTAGCTCTTGCGCTCACCGCTGTGCGTACATTTACCTTGCTTTTAACCCCCACAGAAACGCTCATTTTAGGTACTACCGTAATAATAGTTGTGCATAGGCTTTGGTTATAAGCATCAAATGCCGATGTCCACAAACCAAATTTTGGTTTTTGTGATGCTTTTACAGCCAGCCCTACATCAAAAGATGTAAAAACGGCGTATGAATGTTTGTTTTCAAAAGCATACGGTGTAAATGTCATTTCAACCCCTGCCGATGTTTCAAAGAACTCTGTCTTATATTTTAATCCCCGATGTTTTATAACATCTGAGGTTGATTTTATGTCATCACCCCTGTACTGCACATAGGAAGCATCTACATGATAAGCCCATCTGTGCGTTACGTTACGGGTATATGTCCCTTTTACCCCGAAAGAGGCTTGCGGATGTATATCGCCACCTATTAGTTCTGTTCCAAAAAAGCCTACACCTATCTGGTTTATACAAGTCTGAGCTTTCACCCCTGTGGGCATCACCACCGCTATTAGTGATACAAACAAATAATGAATAATCCTTTCATTTATTGTCCGTCTCATCGTTTTTTATCTCACGCGTACTGCCTATGAGGCTTTTGGTAAGGAAACAGGCAAATATACGAAATTAGAGCGAGGGTACAGAGCCTTATGTATAAGGATTTACTAAAAAATTTGGGTATGGATAGTTAATTGCGCTCATCTGTACCCCAGCCGAGTTTTTCTTTCAATGTAGAGAAAAAATCAGCCTCAGGCAGTTTAGCCACTCTCAGAGTAGATTTTGACTTGCATACCTCTATCGTTTCGTCCCAGTTCATAGCCTGAAAACACGAATCCAAAGACAGCAGATACTGGTCTTCACGTCCGTGTACCTTTAAATAAACTTTAACATCATCCCGAAAAATTATAGGACGTACATTAAGATTATGAGGTGCCACAGGGGTGAGTACTATGGATGACGAATCTGGCGTAATGATAGGTCCACCACAGCTCAGAGAGTATCCAGTAGAGCCTGTTGGAGTAGAAATAATAAGCCCGTCTGCACGATATGTGCCTATTAATTTGTCATTTACATATGCTTGAATGGCTATCATGGACGAAGAGTCTTTTCTGCTGACCACCACTTCATTGATAGCTATCGGGCGTACTGGCATACGGTTGCATTTTACCTCCAAGAGCATTTTTTGTTCAAACTGCATTTTTCCTTCGGCCAACACTCCTAAGGCGTGGCGTATATTTTCCTTTGCTATGGACGCTAAAAAGCCGAGATTGCCCATATTGACACCCACTATCGGCACATTTTTCTTATAAGCCAATGCTCCTGCGCGCAGTATTGTTCCGTCTCCTCCCAATGTGAGCATATAGTCTGTGTCATCAGGTAGTTCTTCGGTATAGACGCTGATGAATGGCGGTACTTTGGCGTCTATGCTTTTCAGATAGTCCAACGTGCCTGTGTGTATGTACAACTGAGCTCCGTATTGTGCCAACGATTCAAATATATCGTTTAGCCAACTTTCGTTGCTCTTCTTTACTTTTGTTCCGTATATTGCTATTTTCATTTCTTTGTACTGTAAAAAAGACATTTTACCGCAAATTTAATCATTTATACACAATATATGCACTTTTTTAAAGTACTTTTCATAGCGTAAGGTTTCCTTTCTTATCTATATTTTTAATACCTTTGACGTGAAAACAACAACAATAATGAGCGATATAACGCAAGATACTCCAAAATCCAGACTTTTACTCTTCTGCCGAAGCGTTGGGCTTAGTTCCAACAAAGAGATAGAACGTCTTTTCTGTCTTGCCAACGGTTTTTTCAATACTGTGGGAGGAGGCATGAATACCGATAGTTTAGCCAAAATCATTTCTATATACCCAAACATCAACATTTCTTGGCTTATCACTGGAAAAGGGAATATGTTTTACTCCGCTACTGTCATGTCTGCGGTAGCGGAAAAAGGCATTTCTTACCAAAAAGAAGATTTTATGATGCCTATCCGCGTTTTTTCATCGTATAAAGATGTAACGGATAAGGATGACGTTATGCCTCCCGTATGGCGTATGTTGCCCAAAAGTGCCTTTTCTCAGGGAGATTTTCTACTAAAAATAACCAATGACTCCATGTCTGCTGTGTACGAAAAAGGTCAATTCTTTCTTTTAGGACATATCTCTTCTTTGGAAAAAAAGCTATTGTGTTGCTCCTTGGAGGGTGGAGATTTTATATGCGCTGTACCAGAAATATTAAATGGGGGTGCTGTGGTGCGATTTTCTTTTCCCAACGAAGACAAAAATTCTTATCCAGACATAGTCTTGCCTGCCTCGCAGATAAAAGACATTTGGATAGTAAAGGGCGTTTACTCTTTCTGATTACAAGTTTATAATCACCGAAAAAAGGATGGCTATCGCAAAAGTAGAAAGGGATAGCACTTTTAGGTATTTGTCAAATCCGCTGCGCTCTTTTACTTCCATGGTGGAATACACGTTCAAAAGGCAAATAACAGATATCAGATACCACATCTGCGTGCTATCTGTCAGCTTTTGGTACAGCCCAAAACACAACATTGCCAGCAGAATGAGTACACTTTGGTATATTTTTCCGCTACGTATGCTCATGTGTGATGCTAATGTGTTTTTGCCCGATATTTTATCGTTTTCCACATCGCGCATATTGTTCAGATTCAAAACGCCAGATGACAAAAGTCCTATTGCTGCTCCGGGGAGCAATGAAAGAGCATAAAAATGTCCTGTATATAGAAAAAGTCCTCCCGTTATAGATACCAGTCCAAAAAACAAAAAAACAAACACTTCTCCGAGTCCTACATATCCGTACGCTTTTTTGCCCACAGTGTATTTTATAGCTGCCAGAATACATCCTGCGCCTAACAGTATAAATATCCCAGCTACTAAAAGAGCTTTCACTCCTAACGATACTATTACCAGTGTAAGCCCCGCTACCATACACATGGCACATACTACGCACATGGCTATGAGCAGTTCTCGGGCTGTTATTTCTCCACGTTGTAGGGCGCGGGCGGGTCCTACTCGGTTTTCATTGTCTGTTCCTTTGGAAAAATCTCCGTAGTCATTTGCCATATTGGAGAGTATCTGCAAAAAAGACGCGGTGAGGAGTATCAAAATAAAGATACCCCAACTGAATGCCCTCTGGCTTTGAGCTATTCCTGCTGCCACTATTGAGCCCGATATAGACAATGGCAACGTTCTAAGACGCAGTGCGTCCATCCATGCCTTTGCTTTGCTTCTTTTCATAAAAATCTATTCTCGGCTAATAGTTACATCTACACGTCCTACCAAGCGTCCTTGACTACCTGCCTGCGATATTGTAACGTCTTTTCCGTCTTTGTTCTTCACGGTAGAGATGCCTTCGGTGTGCGAATGTCCGCCCAATATAACATCTATACCAGATGTTTTAGCTGCCAGAGTATCATCTCCCATATAAAATTCGTTTGATTTTTCGCCTAAGTGAGAAAGGCATATCACTAACTGCGCTCCTTTGGCACGAAGACTATCTACCGCTGTCTGAGCCGATGTTATAGGGTCTTTGTACGCTGTCCCTTCGCAATTTTCAGCTTCTACCATTCCTCTGGTATTGACAGTAAGTCCAAAGAGTCCCACTTTTACACCTTTGAAGTCTATGATGGTGTATGGCACAACGCATGAGTCAAGTGGTGATGCTGTCAAATCATAATTGCTGGTGATAAATGGAAAATCGGCTCTTTTTGCCAAACGAGCCAATGCTGCTGTTCCGTTGTCAAACTCATGGTTACCAAGTGTGGTGGCGTTATAGCCGAGTTTATTCATAAAGTCTATTTCCACGTCGCCTTTGTAAAAATTGAAAAAAGGCGTTCCTTGACAAAAGTCTCCACATGATAACAGCAAAACTTCTCCTGCACGTGAGCGTATGCTATCTACCACGTGCGCAATTTTTGCAAAACCTCCATAACCAGCCCATTTGCCTTTGTTCTGAGCCACTGGTGTTACCTGACTGTGTATGTCATTGGTATGAAGAATAGTTATAACCTGTGTTGATGGCGTTGATGATAATGATGGGTTACAAGTGATGATAGCTACTCCTATCATTACCACTACCAAAATTATTGTCGTTATTTTAGTTGAGCTCATAGCGTTTATCATTAGGAATGTTTATAGTGTCATGTGATGTGAGATAGTCCATGATGCCTTCTCTCATTTTTATACCCAAAGGGCGCACGTTTGTTCCTTTGGCAAAAAAGTTCATGTTGTCGCCACCTTTGAGTAAAAAATCAGTGGTAAGAACGGTATATGTGCGCTCCGGTGTAAGCCTCCACTGTCCTATTGTAGTTGTTCTGTCCCATGTGCCGTCTTTGTGGTACACCAGATGTACACCACCAAGAGGATGGAAAATACCGTGAGCTGCATTCTGCGCCAGATAATCTAACATTTCTTTCATCGTCTCTGTATCCAGTGTTACCAGCACATAACTATTTTCAAATGGCATAAACTCATACACAAAACCGAGATTTATATCTCCCTGAGGCATTGTGGTACGCATTCCTCCTGCATTGAAAAGAGCTACTTTGATATTATCATATTGTCCTTGTGATGCTAAATATTTTTTCACTTCTTCCATACTCACATCGCAAAGCCAAGCTCCCAAAGTAGGCTCTTTTTTATCCAGAAAACGCGGGCTGTAACTTATCACTTTTGACATAGCCACACTTAGGCTATCCACTTTTTGTGAAAGAAATGCCGTCATACTGTCATCCTGCGGTGTATTCGGGGAAACTTTTATATGAGTAGCTGTTACCGAAGTTACTTTATATTCTCCTTGATGATGATTTTGGCAACTACAAAAGAGCAAAATAGAGGTAACAAGCGCATATATAATCTTGTTTTTAATATTTAACATCGTTTATCAGTATTGTTATATTTAATAACCACAAAAATAGCTATTTTTGAACAATTAAAACAGCGTAATACTCATGATTAATTTTTTTTCTTCCAAAGTCTATAAAAACAAAACTTACGAGTGGGAAAATAAAGGATGTCCAAAGAATTTTATTTTGGATAACTGTTCATCATTATCTGTAATTTTTGATGCTTCTAATGTGGATTCTGTCATTTTATTCAACTATTTCATAGATTTTATAAAAGAAAAAAAATATTCTATAAGTTGTATTTGCGAAGAAAGCAATTACAATATTTCACTGTGTAAAAATATGGATTTAATCCAGTACACAAAAAAAGATTTTTCTATACTAAACGTTCCTAAGAACAAAGACATAATAGATTTTACTGAGAGAAAAAAAGATATTTTTATAGACCTATCATTAAATAGCAAAAAAAACACCATTCGTATAAGAAAAAGCGCCCACGCTACATTAAAAATAGGTGTCAATATTCAAGAAGACACCTTTGATTTTTGTTTTAACATCATCCAAAAAGATGAAAAAATCCCTAAAAGTGTTTTTGAGCAAATATGGAATCTTTTAGGAAAAATAAATAAATAAAAACACCCGATAACATGTTACAAGGAACCGGAGTAGCCCTTATTACGCCTTTTTCTTCCAGTGGAGAAATAGACCAAAAGGCTATTATAGAAATAGTTACACGCTGTATAGATAATAATTGCGATTATCTTGTGGTAATGGGCACCACAGCGGAATATCCTACTTTAACATCACAAGAGCGCGCAAAAGCCATAGAAATAATCAAACACACTAACAAAGGACGTTTGCCTATGGTACTTGGCATAGGAGGAAACAACACGTCCGAGGTGCTAAATGAAATAAAAAACACGTCGTTGGATGATTTCTACGCCATTCTTTCTGTTGTGCC
>JAQUTH010000131.1 GCA_028709885.1 Flavobacteriales bacterium | reverse complement strand
CTGATATTCAGATGTTTTGTCATATAGGATTTCACCTGTGTGGCGTAGAGAAAGGGCTTGGTTTTCGTCCTTATCTGTAAACCATACGTTGCGGGTGTACATCTGAGGATTGGTGTGTTTCTTGTTTATCTCGCGCATGGTGTCAAGGTCAAAATCCAGCTGTTTTAGCAGAGCCAATGCACCGCGACGCATTTCAAGAGCGGAATAGTTACGCGCTTGGAACTCATTTTTAAGGTATTCAAAAGAAATCCATGGGTCAACAGATTCTCCGCAGGTGAAAAGGTCAACAGCGGCATATCCGTATTCTGGCCATGTGTGTATTGCTAAGTGGCTTTCCTGTATCACTACAACGCCAGATACTCCGTATGGAGAAAAATGATGAAATGTAGAGTTTATAACCGTAGCTCCTGCTTTTGTAGCAGCATCTACCATGGCTTTTTCTATTTTAGCCACGTCATTCATTATTTCAGGCTGACAGCCGAAAAATTCCACTAAGATGTGTCTTCCTAATGATCCCATTTATTGTATGTTTTATTGTTTTTCAAATGTTTAAATACTGAGCGCAAAGATACTGCATTATTAGCGATTTTTATAAAACAGAGCTTTTTTTAACTATTTTCTAAAATATATTCACATAAAAAGAAAATTAACTTTTCTGAATATGATAATTAAAAAAATTATATATTTGGATGTCAATAAAAACAATGTAAATAAACATTAAAAACACCAAATAAAATGAAATCACACAGAATATTAGCCTTGGCAATGTTGTTTTGTTCCACAGTGTTATTTGCACAGAATAGAACACTTGAAGGATTTGTAAAATATGGAGAAGCACCTATAAAAGGGGTTAGAATAGCCATTCAAGGTACTCAAAAATCTACCCTGACAGATGAAAAAGGACATTACTCCATAGAAATAGCTCCAAAAGAAAGCTCGGTGATAGTAGGTGGAAAAGGTCTTGTTTCTCAGTATATAAAACTAAAAGGTAAACAGACTAAACTGGATGTAACACTTGAATTTTCCGATATGGACAAGGCAATAGCCGCTGGTCTTATAGATGAAAAAACACTTACAATAGCTAAAAGTACTTTGTTACCTAACGAAAACGAAGGAAACATGTCTATAAAAAGTATCATAGAAAGCAAAGCACCGGGAGTTAGCTATGAAGAAGGGTACGTATTTTTCCGCGGAAACAGATGTAACCTTTACATGGTAGACGGTATCAAAGTAGATAACCTTGAATCCACAGGACTTGACCCTCACATGATAGACAAAGTTGAAATAATCAAAGATGGCACAGCCAGCGTTTACGGTGGTGGAAGTGAAAATGGAGTTGTCTTGGTTACCACAAAAGGCAATAAATAAATAGTTATATTTTTCTTAAAAAGGCTCTTGTGTTATCAAGAGCCTTTTTTATTTAAACTTTTTACTAAATTTACAGTCATATATATAAATATTTTATCATGAAAATATCAGTTATAATTATGCTCACGGTAATGTCATTTTTACCAAGAGTCATCACAGCACAGACAGAATTTGAAGACACCCTAAAAGGCAAAGTAACAGACGCATGGGGACGTGATGTACCTGATGTGGTGATAAAAGCACCGGTGTCCAAAACTATTACAACAACAGATAGTCTTGGTAATTACTCTTTGCCAGTGTCAAAAAAAGATAAAAACCTAAGAATATCTGTTAGTTACACATCTGGTTATACCCTGAGAATAGCAGGAATAAATAGGAAAAAACCTCTTGACTTATCTGTGATGCTCGATGCTAATACTCTGCGAGGTTTTCTATCCGAGGATATGACAACGTACTATGTAGGACTTGGCGATACTATGTACGAAACTATAATAAATCAAAATTTTCCCAATATTATATATAAAGACGGACTGGTGTATATCAGAAAAGGAGAGGCTTGTTCTTATTACGAAGTGGACGGAGCGCCTATTGATAATCTCAATGTACTGGAACCTCAGAGTATTTTTAGTATCAAAATAATAAAAGACGGCACAGCCAATATTTACGGCGGACAAGGTCAAAACGGAGCTGTGATAATAAAAACGCGTGGTATGCAGGCTATGACCCCAGTGCCTATTTACAACAGCAAAAATGCTATTCCAAAGAACCTCATAGGTGAAGAAGGACTTAAAGCTATAATGGAAGGTCAGGGAAAGGGCATAGTGTACTCCGACGGTTATGTAACCATAGATGGAAAACGTTGCCTTATGTACATAATAAATGATATGGAAATAGACAATATAGCCAATGTTGACCCTCAGATGATAGACGAAGTTATGATTATCCGCACAGGAGTGATACCTGCCTATGGTGAAAAAGCGGTAAACGGCGTTGTTCTTATCTCTGCCAGAAACAAGAATAAACCTCCTAAACAGAAATAAAATAAGACAAGCACCATGAAAAATTTTTTTACTCTTTTAATGTTTTTGGCATCGTTTAGCCTTTTTGCCCAAAATTTTACTATAAAAGGTAGCGTTGTAGATACCAAAGGAAATCCTATCTCAGGAGCTACCATACGCACCAATGTTAGTAAAAACACAGCTAAAACAGACATAAAAGGGCAGTACTCCATAGAGGTTACTCCGCAAGATAAAACTATTAGAATGTCAGTGTCAGGGACAGAAAGTATGTCCAGACGCATATATGATAAGATGAAAGATAAAGATGTTGTCTTTGAAATATTTGCCACAGGAGACATTGGAACAGGAAAGATGTCATCTGATATGAAAACATATTACGCAGGAGAAAATGACAACACTTTTTTTAAGATGATAGACCAGCATTTTTCCAACTGCTCCTATGACAGTGGTTATGTCATCATCCGTGCCAATAGATGCACATATTATGAAGTAGATGGCGCACCTGTTTCAGGTCTTTTCTCCGTTGACCCTCTTACAGTGTACAGCATAACAATATTAAAAGACGTAGCAGACTGCGTAATATATGGTGGTAGAGCTATGTATGGCGCTGTTTTAGTGAAAACAAAAATAGGAGACAAAGCACCCAAAGGACTAAAAGTTCAGGTATCATCATCTGTATCTACTGGTATCTGATGTTGCGTGAAAAGTAAAAAAGCTCGCCGTAGGCGAGCTTTTTTTATGTCTAAGATGTCTTAAAAACCGAAATCATCTAACTGGACATCTTTTGCTTCTTCTTTTACAGGTATGGTAGCGCGTTTATGAACAGCATGCCCATATACCACAATGGCATTTTCAGGACATATCTGCTCGCACGCACCACAGCCAACGCATAGCTCGGGTGTTATTTCAGGAACAGGCACTCCATTTTTATCTATTACCATGTGAACAGCTCCCACAGGGCAATGTTCAGCGCAAGCTCCACAGTCATAACCGTGTTTTACAGCTACGCATTTATTTGGAAAGAAATGAGCCACTCCTATCTGTATGTGGTGTTTTTGTTCCACAGTGATAGGTTTTATAGCATCCACAGGGCATACATCGGCGCATACATTGCAGTCATAAGCGCAGAAATGACCGTCGCGGTAGCGCATCACAGGCTGCATAAAACCAATTAAACCATACTGAGTGGTGGAAGGTACAAGTGCTTTTGACGGACATTTGGAAATGCATAGATTGCAAGCGGTACAGGTGTTGTTAAATTCTTCTATGCTCAAAGAACCAGCAGGGCAAACTGGCAGTTTTTCCAGTTCCACAAAGCACGTACGGTCAAAGCTACAAGTTTTTCCGTTATGGCATTCATTAGCCAAGGCGCACATTTTTTCACTGCTTTTCTTTATTCCAGCCATTGCCAGCGGGGCTGATATGGCTATTGCTACGCTTGTAGCCAAAAATTCTCTGCGTGATGTATCCTTAGGGCTTTCTGATTTTTTATCGGTGTTTTGTGTTATAGATTTTTCTTTTTTTTCTTTTTCCCACCATGGAGAAAAAGAATATGTTATGCCGTGTCCTTTGCAGCCTCCCAAGCAATTAAAACAAGTAACACAACGGCTGTTATCTACCGTTTTGGTATTGCGGTCTATACATTGGCTTTTGCAACTCATAGTGCATATACCACATCCGGTGCATTTGTCGGTATCTATTTTTACTTTGAAAAGAGAAAAATGAGAGATAATGCTCAAAAATGCTCCTACTGGGCATAAAGTGTTGCACCACAGACGTCCTTTGGTGTATGCCATAATGCCAACGATAAGAAGTATTGCCATGGATGCGCCAAAAGCTGCCCATGAAAAAGATGCAAAACTTACTTGATATAGTGCGTGTACTCCCAAAAGGTCTAATGCCAATGCTAATGCGTTGTTGAGCGAAGAGTAGAGTGGGTAGAATATGTTAGTGGCTATGCGCCCATAGTTAGAGTATGGGTCAAGAGCCATTATGACTATAAAGGCATTTCCTGTGAAATACACCAACGCTGTGAATACTAATATGCCGTAACGCAGTATGTTGTGAGCTGGTGCATAGGAAAAACGTTTGTTTACGTTTTTGAAATTTTCTTTTTTGCCTTTTCCGCTTATGTGAGATACTATGTCCATCATCACGCCTAATGGGCATAACGATGAGCAATATATCCTGCCAAATATCAGCGTAATGAGTATGATGGCTGCCACAGCTATCCAAAAACCAGATAGTAGTGCCGGAATGAACTGTACTGATGGTATGTGATGGTTTGGTATAAACCCAGCAAAGTCTATAAAGTACAGCGTGATGAGTGTAAATAAGACGACAGATAGTGTTATTCTGGCGTATCGTAATGTTTTAGCGTTCATATATTATCAATAAAAATACTTAGGACAAAAATACAGATAATTAATGTGCCGTAAGTGTTGTTTTTTTCTTAAAAAACATATCTTTGCAGTATATAAAATGCAATAGACATGGAAACATTTATTATGGGGGTCATAGGACCTATGCAGATAGTACTTATCATATTGGTGTTGTTACTATTATTTGGAGGCGCTAAAATACCTATGCTTATGAAAAATCTTGGCAAAGGTATCAGTGAATTTAAAAAAGCTACCAAAGGCGAAGAAGATACTACCGAGGACAAAAAAGACGATACTTCTGCTCAGAAATAGTTATTCTGATAGCGGTAAGGTCATTTCTGTGGTGAAATATTCTCCTTCGT
>JAQUTH010000130.1 GCA_028709885.1 Flavobacteriales bacterium | reverse complement strand
ACATTTGCAGGATAAATGCATCGGTTCTTTCATCCCAAATGGAAAAAAGGTGATAGTTACCCTTTATGATTTTAACCGCCCTAACGAGGTCTTTTCTTATGATGTGAAAAAAGATAAATTTACAGCTTTGACAGATGTAAATGGCGATATTTTCAGCCAGATAAAACCAGTAGGTGTTCAAAAACGTTGGGTCAATACCACAGACGGCAAAAAAATGTTGGTATGGGTGCTTCTGCCTCCTGATTTTGACAGCACCAAAAAATACCCTTCTGTCCTTTTCTGCGGTGGTGGCCCTCAAAATGCTATCACACCTTCGTATTCTTTCCGTTGGAATTTTCAGCTGATGGCATCTGAGGGTTATGTTGTGGTAGTGCCAAACCGTCGCGGATTGCCTTCTTTTGGTACTAAGTGGAACGAGGAAATATCGGGTCAGTGGGGAGCGCAGGCTATAACAGACCTTATCACAGCTATGGATGATGTTGCCAAAGAGTCTTATGTAGATGAAACCAAGCTTGGTGCTGTGGGTGCTTCTTATGGTGGATATTCGGTATTTATGTTGGCAGGTAAGCACGAAGGACGTTTCAAAGCGTTCATAGCTCACTGTGGTACTTTTGATACCCGCAGTTGGTATATGACTACCGAGGAGATTTTCTTTGCTCACAAGGATATGGGTAGTGCTTATTGGGAGAACAAAAACAACCCTTCTTATACAGAGTTTTCGCCTTCTTCTTATGTTGACCGTTGGGATACTCCTATACTTATCATTCAGGGAGAAAAAGATTTCCGTGTTCCTGAAAACCAATCTATGCAGGCTTTCCAAGCGGCGCGTTTGCGTGGTGTGCCTGCTCGTTATGTCTCTTTTCCAGAGGAATGCCACTGGGTACTCAAACCTCAGAACAGTCTTCTTTGGCATGATGAGTTCTACACTTGGCTAAAAAAATATCTCAAATAAATGGATAAAAAATCCCTTAGGGTATTATACAAGCAAAAACGTCTTTCTTTGTCCTTACAGCAGAGAGAGGCGTTTTCTGCATCTATTTGCAAGGCTTTGAGTGGTAATGCTTATTTCGCTTTTTCTGATGTGATACATCTTTTTCTACCCATAGAGTCTAAGGCTGAGGTAAATACATTTCCTTTGTTGCAAAAAATATTGGATGCTGGCAAAAAGGCGGTAGTGAGTGTGTCTGATTTTTCATCTGGTACTATGGAACATTACGCCATAACTAAGGATACTGTTTTACAAAAAAACGGCTATGGCATACCAGAACCTAAGGATTGTTCATCGTTGGAAAAAGTAAATCCCGAAGATATTAACATGGTGGTGATGCCTCTTTTGGCGTATGATGAAAATGGCGACAGAGTGGGTTATGGACGTGGTTTTTACGACCGTTTTCTCGGTGAATGTCGCATGGATGTATTTAAGGTGGGGGTGTCTTTTTTCCCTGCTTGTGATGAAATAGATGATGTTTCAGAGGATGATGTGCCTTTGGACGCTTGTTTTACACCAGATGAGTTGTTTTTTTTCAGAAATTATAGGTGATTTTCATAGTTAATGATTATTTTTACAAACTAATAAAATAGAATACTGATATGAAAAAAATTTTAGCTCTTACATTTTTACTCTCAGCTATGTGCGCTGTGGCTCAACCAAAAGTGGTGGCTCACCGTGGCTATTGGAAAACGGATGGTTCTGCCCAAAATAGTATTACTGCCCTTAAAAAAGCAAACCAGATAAAGGCTTGGGGTAGTGAATTTGATGTTAGCCAGACAGCTGATGGTGTTTTGGTGGTAAACCATGACGCTACTATCGGCCCAGATAAGATACTGATAGAGGGTGCTAAATACGACGATATAAAAGATATCACTCTTGCCAACGGAGAGAAAGTCCCTACTTTGGAACAGTACCTCAAAGCTGCTAAAAAATGCAAAAATGTGCGTTTGGTGTTGGAAGTAAAACCTCATACCACATCTGAGAAAAACATAAAAGCTACTCGCGATGCTATGGCTATGGTAAAGAAAATGGGTCTTGCTAAAAAGACTGAATACATTTCTTTTGCTTCCGTGGTGTGCGATGAAGTATTAAAGGTAGACCCTAAGGCAAAAGTTGCTTTTCTTGGCAGCAGCATGAGCGCTCAAGCTGTAAAAGACCGCGGTTATACAGGTGTGGATTTTTTATACACTATGTTTATCAACAATCCAAACTTGGTAAAACAGTGCCATGATTTGGGTCTTACTGTCAATGTATGGACAGTGGACAAAGATGACCTTATCCGCAAGATGATAGAGCAGGGTGTTGATTATATCACCACCAATGTTCCTGAACGTACCGAGGAGCTTATAAAAGAGGCTTACACTAAATAATTAGTTTTTAAATACTGAACAAGGCTCGCCGTAGGCGAGCCTTTTTTATATGAAGAACATCACTCACTTTTTAGTTTTAGAAAAAAAGGTTTAAAGAGAGCATAAATCGCAAACAGTGGCTCGGGTATAATCTACCAAATCATTTGGGGAAATTTTTAACTGCAAACCACGCACACCAGCACTTATATATATGTACTCAAACTGTGTGCAAGACTCATGTATAAACACGGCAAAAGGTTTTTTCATGCCAATGGGACAGCATCCACCTCTTATGTAGCCTGTGGTGGGTAGTAGGTCTTTCATGGGTATGAGATCTACTTTTTTATTTCTCGAAATCTTAGCTGCTTTTTTGAGGTCCACCTCATCTCCACCCGGTATTACGCACACAAAATGACCTGTTTTCTCTCCGTGAAGCACCAGAGTTTTAAATACTTGGTGTATTTCTTCGTTTAGTTGTGTTGCTATGTGAGTGGCAGAAAGGTCTGTCTCATCTACCACGTATGGTACTAATGTGTATTCTATTTTTGCCTTGTCTAAAAGGCGGGCGGCATTGGTTTTGGTTATTTTATTCATGGTAAAAAAAGACCCCGTAGAATGTACGAGGTCTTGTGTGTTATGGTTTTACACGTTATTGGATGACAAGTTCAAAAAGGTTGAGATTGTCATTCACGTACTGGTAATTGATACCTTGTTTGTCCATTCTGTCAGTTATCTTTTTCAGGTCTTCTGGTTTTTGTACCTCTATGCCTATAAGAGCAGGACCTTCCTCACGTTGAGTTTTTTTCTTGTACTCAAAATAAGTGATGTCATCCGTAGGACCGAGAATAGTGCTCAAAAAGTTTTTCAACGCACCACTACGCTGAGGAAAACTAATGATGAAGTAATGTTTAAGTCCCTCATAAAGCATGGAGCGTTCTTTTATCTCCTCCATACGGGTTATGTCGTTGTTACTACCGCTTATGATGCAGACTACGTTTTTACCCTTTATCTTGTCTTTGTATTGGTCAAGTGCGCTGATGCTCAATGCTCCTGCTGGTTCTACCACTATGGCATCGGCATTGTAAAGGTTCAAAATGGTGGTGCAGACCTTTCCTTCTGGCACTATGGCTATCTCAGAGGTTACTTTTTTACTTATCTGAAATGTTGTATCACCCACGCGGGCTACGGCAGCCCCGTCTACAAATTTGTCTATCTCGGTAAGTTCTGTTACTTTTCCTTCTTCAAAGGATTTTTTCATACCGGCAGCACCCTGAGGCTCTACACCTATGACTTTTGTATTGGCACTTAGCTGGTTAAAGACACTACCCACACCGCTAAGAAGACCACCGCCTCCCACAGGGATAAATATGTAGTCTATCGGGTCTTTTGAGCCTTGAAGTATCTCCAATCCCACTGTTGCCTGCCCTTCTATGATTTTAGGGTCGTTGAATGGGTGAATGAACACCATATTGCTTTTTTCACACTCCAATGAAGCACCCTTTGAGGCAGCGTCAAAAGTATCACCTATCAAGATAATTTCCACATACTCTCCGCCGAACATCCTTACTTGGTTTATCTTTTGTTTTGGAGTGGTGGTAGGCATGAAAATCTTGCCCTTGATACCCAGTTTGCTACATGAATAAGCTACACCCTGAGCGTGGTTACCAGCCGAAGCACATACCACACCGCGTTCACATTCTTCTTTTGTAAGGGAACGCATCTTGTTATAGGCGCCACGTATCTTGTAGGAACGCACCATTTGGAGGTCTTCGCGTTTAAGATATACGTTTGCTCCGTATTTGTCTGACAATGTACGGCTACGCAAAAGAGGCGTAGGCTCCAATATTTCATTTAGTACTCTTTCAGCTGAAAGAACGTCTTTCAGGACTGGAAAATATTCTTCTTTTTCCATTTTTATGATGGTGTTTATATTTTTTCGGCTATAAAATCACCTACGGCAGATGTGCCGTATGCTTTTTCTTTTCCACAAATATCCTCGGTAACCACTGCGCTACGCAAAGACTCCTTGACAGCACTGCGTATGGCATCACTTTCTTTTTTCAGAGAAAAAGCGTATTCCAACATCATAGCAGCAGAAAGAATGGTAGCCACAGGATTGGCTATATCTTTGCCCTTAGCCTGAGGATAAGACCCGTGAATAGGCTCAAAAAGGGAAGTATGCTCCCCCACGCTGGCAGAAGGCAAAAGACCCAAAGAACCCGTTATAACACTCGCCTCATCGGTTAGGATGTCTCCAAACATATTTTCGGTAACTATTACATCAAAATGAGCAGGCTGTTGGATGAGTTTCATGGCAGCGTTATCCACGAACATATATTCTACCTGAACATCAGGGAAAGAAGGCGCTATTTTCTGTACTGTCTGTCGCCATAGACGCGATGTAGCCAAAACGTTAGCCTTGTCCACAACGGTGAGTTTTTTTCTACGCTCCATAGCATATTTGAATGCCAAACGGACTATGCGCTCTATTTCATCGGTGCTGTAAACGCAAGTATCGTAAGCGGTCTGTCCGTCTTCGCTTCTGCCTTGTGGACGTCCGAAATAAAGACCGCCAGTGAGTTCTCGGATGCAAACAAAATCGGCATCGCGTACCAGCTCCTCTTTTAGAGGAGAACGGTGTATAAGCTCTGAAAAAGGGCTTACAGGGCGTATATTGGCATACAGACCGAGTTTTTTCCTCATTGCCAAAAGACCTTGTTCGGGGCGTACTTTTGCCGAAGGGTCATTGTCATATTTAGGATCGCCAATGGCTCCGAAACGAAGAGCGTCTGCATCCATGCATACCTTATGCGTAGATTCTGGGTATGGATTG